>CATXZX010000280.1 GCA_958404085.1 uncultured Prevotellaceae bacterium
CAACAATGATATGGAAACCGGAAAAATCAAAGCAGTTGCAGCCAAAGACAATATCACAGCCATCAAAATCGCATCCAGCCGCATGCTGTTGGCTACGGGATTCCTGCGTAAGGTATTCGAGATTTTCGAAACCTACAAGACCAGCATCGATATGGTAACCACTTCCGAAGTTGGTGTTTCGATGAGTATCGACAATACAAGCCATCTGGACCAGATTGTCAACGAACTCAAGAAATACGGTACAGTGGAAATCGACAAGAACATGTGCATCATCTGTGTCGTAGGCGACCTGAAATGGGACAACATCGGTTTCGAGACCCAAGTGACCAATGCCATGAGCAATATCCCCGTCCGGATGATTTCTTACGGCGGAAGCGACCACAACATCTCATTCCTCATTCGTGAAAGCGACAAGAAAGCGGCCTTGCAATCGTTAAGTAATATCCTTTTTAAAACAGAAACCAAATGAAAATCCCCTTCGAAAGGATTCAACAGACGCGGACACCATTCTACTACTACGACACCGATCTGCTTAAAAGCACACTCGACGAAATAAGCAGGCACACGGCCGACCGCCCCGACTTCGATGTGCATTACGCCGTAAAGGCAAATGTAAATCCTACCCTTCTCCGAATCATCGCAGACCGAGGCTTCGGTGCCGACTGCGTAAGCGGAGGTGAAATCAAAACCTGTATCGAAGCCGGATTCAGCCCCGAAAAAATCGTATTTGCCGGTGTCGGAAAAAGCGATTGGGAAATCAATCTGGCCTTACAGAACGATATAGCATGCTTCAATGTTGAAAGTCTGCCCGAACTGGACGTCATCAACGAACTGGCCGCCGCACAGCACAAAACTGCGCGTGTGGCATTCCGTATCAACCCGAATGTAGATGCACACACGCATGCCAATATCACCACCGGTCTGCCCGAAAACAAATTCGGCATAGCCATGGACGATATGCTTACGGCCATACGGAGAGCCCAGGAACTCTCGCACGTACATTACGTAGGACTCCATTTTCACATCGGCTCCCAGATTCTCGACTTCACATGCTACAAACTGCTGTGCGAACGTATCAACCAATTGCAAACGCAACTCGAAAGCGAAGGCATCTCCACCGAAAGTATCAATGTTGGAGGAGGCGTAGGAATCGACTATCAGGCCCCGGACCAAAATCCGATTCCCGATTTTGCAACCTACTTCAGTCTGTTCAAGGAGAACCTGCAATTACGTAAAGGACAAAAACTCCATTTCGAACTCGGGCGTTCCATTGTAGGACAATGCGGCAGCCTGATAACCAAAGTCCTGTATGTCAAGGAAACGAAAATCAAGAACTTCCTGATTGTAGATGCCGGATTTACAGACCTGATCCGCCCTGCACTCTACGATGCCTACCACAAAATCGAAAAAATCAGTCCCGAAACGGAAGATTCCGCCTCACAAACGACATACGATGTAGTCGGACCTATCTGCGAAAGCAGCGACGTGTTCGACAAAGACGTATGCCTCCCGACCTGCCGGCGCGGCGATTACATCGCCCTTCGCTCGGCCGGTGCATACGGCGAAATCATGGCATCGCAGTACAACTGCCGCCAGCTTCCCGGCGCACTGACAAGCGACGATACCCGTACCGCATAAATCTCACAGCCGTACACTCCTGCCGAATACGTACGGTCCTTATAAAAACGATGAAGAGAGACTTCTTACCGAAATCTCTCTTTATCGTTTTTATGCCATCAGGCTTCACTCATACCCGAAGTCCGGACATCTTTCAGCCCGCATCCTTCCGCTTTTTCCAGAGCTGGTAACTATTAATGGTATTTTGCCACAGCACATAGCTGCCCGGTCCTATTGCAGCCATCGGACTCAGATAGGTAAACGCCATCCAGATAGCAAAAACCGTGTTTTTCTGTCCCAAGGCCTGCCCCCCGCTGATGCGTTCTCCGTAATGTCCGCCGACAGCCTTGCCCACAGCAAACTTGAAACAGCAGACAGCCAAAGCACCGGAAGCGACATAAATCTCCAGATTCGACTCTCCGGCATCGGCCACGACCGTACGTACCGTCTGTGCCGTAACCAAAGCCAGTGAAATACCCCAAAGATAAAACGCCGCATCCTTTATCGAGACAAGCCGTGCATGCACCCGGGGCAACCAACAGCGCACGGCCCATGCCGCCAGAAACGGCAGAATCAGCAGAAAACCCACTTTGTTTGCTATGACCCCGAGGGCCTCTCCCCAGTCAATACCGGGTTGCGGATGAACCCACGGACAAAGCAACGTAATCAACACAGCCGACAACAGATTCGACTCCAGGGTATACGTCGTAAGCGAAGCCGCATTTCCGCCCAGTTTGCCGGTGACCACGGCAGCTGCCGTAGCCGTCGGACACAACAAACAGGCCAATACGCCTTCCCACACAATCCGCGCATCGCCGCGCACACCTCCCCAAACCATGTAAAGAGCCGCAGCAAGGCAGAGTACAACCTGGATAAGCAACAAACTGACATGCCAGCGCCGAGGCTTCAGTTCGCGGGGTTCGATCTTACAGAACGTAAAAAACAACATCAGGAAAATAAGGACGGGCATCAGCATGCCGGCCAGTTTCAGGCAAACCGGCTTCAACGGAGCCAAAGCCGGAATCCCGGCCAGCACAAAATACCCCGACATGCCCGCCAACATGGCCAACGGAAGAGTCCAGTTCTTGACCAGCCGTATCAGAAAATCCATTTCGCGCATTCTTTTTAAAACGCCTGCAAAGATACAATATTTCACGCAATGGATTTTCTCCTCCGGTTCATTAATTCCGTCCCGGCATACCTGCGTGCTATTTCAAAAAACAACCGTTCTTTTTAAAAATAGCACGCAGGTATTTCATTTTTCATTCCTCCGGACACGCCGTTCCATACGGTTCCGAACTATCGACTAAGCGTCCCCAAAAACAAAATCCTTCATTTTCAGAAAATCCGGACACGAGTTCTTGTCTATTCTACAAAAAAGAAATACATTTACACCTGATAAACAAAATTACGTATTTTACCGTAAGCCGGACGGCTGCGACGAACACGGATTAACAACAAAAAGCAACAGATTATGAGACTGAAATTCAAGAAAAAGGCCGGATTCCTATGGCTGTGCGGTACGCTATTGGCCACATGGAGCATGGCACAAACGGTGAACCGTACCCCGCAGGGCATCAAATGCCGGACACAGGGCATGGACATCACCATCGAATTCTATTCACCCTCTATCGTACGGGTATACAAAGAACCTGCCGGCACGGCCTACGACAAGAAAAGTCTGGTGATTGTCCAGCCAGCGCAAAAAGTCCAGCCCGAATATTCAGAGGAAGGTTCTGCCGTCGTGCTGACATCAGCCACCCTTCAAATACGCTTCACCCCCGTGAGCGGAAGTGTCGACTTTTACGATGCCGAAGGGAAACATCTGCTGAAAGACAAGGATTACGGCACCTCCTTCGAGCCCAAGGACGATGCGGGCACACCGTCGTATCAGGTGAACGGGTCCTTCCTGCTGGAAAAGGAAGAACCGATTTACGGCATCGGACAGGTGATGGACGGCCGCTTCGACCGCCGCAACTCCCGCCATCACCTGCAAAACGAAAACATGTTTACCTACTCGCCCTACTTCATGTCTCCCACAAAGGGATATGCCGTATACTGGGACAACTACTCCATCTCCGATTTTGTAGATACTCCGCAGGGGCTCACCTTCCAGAGCCTGGGACACTGCGCCGACTACTACTTCATGT
>CATXZX010000281.1 GCA_958404085.1 uncultured Prevotellaceae bacterium
CGCGATGCACGGTGTTTGGGCGGCCAGTGCCTGGATAGTCTGTACTTCTTTCTCGGTCAGTCCGGGCCGGGTGGGACGGGATGTTTCCGCGGGCTCAGAGCCGGCAGACAGGATGCGCTTGTTTTCGACACGGATGATGGTCGAAATGAAAGGGGGGATATCCTCCATCTTCGAAACGACCAGAACCGGCGTGATGGAGTGGTGCAGGGCCAGTTCCTCTAACAGTTGTGTGATTTGCGTACGGGCTTCGCTGTCGAGTCCGATATAAGGATTGTCGATGATAAGAAGGCGCGGAAAAGAATGGATGGCTTTGAGGAGTTGAATCCGGCGGAGTTCGCCGCTGGAGAGCATGATGATTTGCTTGTTCAGCAGGGACGGGATGTTCAGCGCGTCGTACAAAATGTCGAGACGCTCGTCGTGTGTGTCTTTGGAGTATCGGAGAAAGTCGGCCACGGTGGGTAGTGTGTCGTCGCAATCGCCGCGGTTCCAGCGCTGTTGGTAATAAGCGGGCAGATTGCTTTCGCCGGAGGTGTCGCAGAAGGCTACGTATCTGATGTTGTCGCACGCATTTTGCGACAGACGGGGCGAAAAATCGTAACGGGGAGTTCCTTCCGCTAAAGGATAAACTCCGGCCAGAAGGTTGACGAGTCTTGTCTTTCCGGCTCCGTTAGGTCCTACGATGGCTGTAGGCTCGTCGTAAATGTCCAGTGTGACAGGGCTGTCCATCCGGTATTCGGGCTGACGGGAATTGCCGTTCTCAATAGAAATTATTTTTTGTCTGTTCATTGCTGATTCGTTGTACCTTGTTTGTTAACGATGGACACGGGATGCGTTTTTATTGATGAAGTCTTTCCAACTGTTGCACTTTCCGGCGGATGTTTCGAAGCAATGTTGCGATTGCAGGTAGTGGCAATATGCGGCTGCCAGGGCATCTGTGGCATCGAGGTATGGCAGCAACGTGTCGTCGGTTATCCGGAGAATTCGTTTCAGGATGTCGGCGACTTGTTCTTTGCTGGCATTTCCGTTGCCGGTTATGGCCATTTTGATTTTCAGGGGGGCGTATTCATGAATTACGATGTCACGGCTGATGGCTGCTGCGATGGTGACACCCTGTGCGCGTCCCAGTTTGAGCATGCTTTGTACGTTCTTGCCGAAAAAAGGCGCCTCGATAGCCAGTTCGTCGGGCTTATAGGCATCGATGATTCCGGTCACACGTTCGTGGATACGGCCGAGTTTCAGATACGGGTCGCTGCATTTGCGGAGGTCGATGACTCCCATGGCTTCCATGCAGGGGGTGTTGCCTTGAATCCTCAGTATACCGTATCCCAAAAGGTTTGTACCGGGGTCGATTCCTAATATAATACGTTCGTTCTGTATCGTGGCAGACATTTTGGTAACACTTGCGTTGATTGTGCAAAAGTACGTAATCTCTCGTAATAGAGCGATTTTTTCTATTTAAAGATGCTTATTTAATATTATATTGTTACTTTTGCATAGAAACAAGATAGTGAAGATAAAATGAAAAATATCGTCAGAGTTTTAGTGTTTTTTCTATTGTGCGGCGTCGGGCGAAACGTGTCCGCACAGAACAAGGCTGAAATAAAATTTGAAAAGACAACGCACAATTTCGGTCAGTTGCCGAGTGAAAAACCTGTCGCGACGTGTGTATTCGTGTTTAAGAATACGGGCGATGCGCCGCTGATTGTGAATCAGGCAATGGCATCGTGCGGTTGTACAGTGCCTTCTTTTACCAAAAAACCTGTTGCGCCGGGCGATACGGGGTCTGTCAAGATTACGTATAACGGACGGGGTGTGTCGGGTCATTTCCGGAAAGTGATTACAGTAAGGACAAATGCAAAAGAAACCATGACGCGTCTGATTATTGAAGGCGATGTCGTAAAGAAAAAAGAAGAATGAGTAGATCTGCTTCCACCAACAATAATCACCTCGTCATACTGGCAGGAGGTATAGGCAGCCGGTTTTGGCCGGTGAGTAGTCCGGAAATGCCGAAACAGTTTCTGGATATCTTGAATTGCGGTAAAACGTTATTGCAATTGACGGTAGAACGATATAAAGGAATCTGTCCGGAACAGAATATCTGGGTTGTTACATCGGAACAGTATGCTTCGATTGTGGCGGAACAGTTACCTTCGGTTCCGGTGGAAAATATATTGAAAGAACCGTGCAGACGCAATACAGCTCCCTGTATAGCTTATGTGAGCTGGAAAATAAAAAAAATAAATCCGAAGGCCAATATTGTGGTTTCTCCCAGCGACCATGTCGTGAAGGACGAAAATACATTCCAGGATGCCATCATGCAGGCGCTGGATTTTGCGGCCGAAACGGACTCGATCGTTACGTTGGGTATAAAACCGGACCATCCGGAAACGGGTTACGGGTATATAGAGGCGGATTTAAGTTATTCGTCTACGGGAAACAAGAATATATTCAGGGTTGACTCGTTTAAAGAAAAGCCGACACTGGAGCTGGCGACCGTATATGCGAAGTCCAATAATTGTTTCTGGAACTCCGGTGTATTTATATGGAATGTCAATACCATCGTGAATGCTTTCCGTGTTTATCACCCAGCTATCTCGAAAGTGTTCGAGAACATGCTTCCTTATTATGGTACGGAAAAGGAACAGGAACTGTTGAACCAGAACTTTCCGAAGTGCGAGAATATATCCGTTGATTATGCCATCATGGAAAAAGCGGAGGAGATATTCGTTTTTCCGGTGGACTGCGGATGGAGCGATTTGGGTTCGTGGAGTGCACTGAAAAAACAGATGGGAAACGATATGCACGGAAATGCCTGCATTGGAGAACATATAGATGTGTATGAAACCAATAATTGTATCATTCATGCTCCGCATCTGAAAAAAGTCGTCGTGCAGGGACTTGACGGGTATGTGGTTGTCGAAAAGGACGGGGTTCTGATGATTTGTAAATTGTCGGAGGAACAGCGTGTGAAACTTTTTCATTAAAGTAGCAGGCTCATAGTTGGAAATAGAAACCCGAAGTAATTGTATGTATCAGATAGACAATAAAAAAGCGTTGGCGTCCGATTATTCATTTATAGTAATCGGCGCTTTTTTTCAGGCTTTCAGTTATGTTTTGTTCCTTGCTCCGTATAAGATTATCCCAGGAGGTGTCTACGGTATAACGATTGTTCTCCATCATGTGACGAAAGGTTCTTTTTCTCTTTTTCCCGAGGGACTTCCGATGGGACTTACGGCACTTTTCTTCAACATACCGTTGATGTTGTTGGCTGCTCGGAAGATAGGACTCCGTTCCGGTGGGAAAACAATCGTGACATTTTTGCTGGTATCGGTGTTTACGGATTTGATAACGATTTTGTCTAACGGACAGCCTATCGTGAAAAATGATGAAATACTGAGTTGTTTCTATGGAGGAGCTACCCTTGGGCTTGGCGTGAACTTTGTGTTCCGCGGAGGAGGGACAAGTGCGGGTACGGATGTGCTGGCACGTTTGATAGCGTCTAATACGAATACCAAAGTCGGCTCGATGATTATTCTGATCGACTCGTGTATCGTGATGTTGGGCTTGTTGACATTCAAGGATTGGAATGTGCCTCTTTATTCTTGGTTCGCTATATTTATTTATGGTAAGATTGTAGAAATGATGCAGGTCGAGAATCCCAATCGAGCCGTATTTATCGTGTCGAATAAGACTGCGGAATTGAAAGAACTGATTGTAAATAAATTGGGGATGCGTGGTAC
>CATXZX010000282.1 GCA_958404085.1 uncultured Prevotellaceae bacterium
TGAAGGTGGCCGCCATGTTGACACCCTGCGGAAAGAACGTACACGTTCCTTTAATACGGAAGGTACGGCCTACGGTTCGTGGCCTTATGAAACGGAAACTTTTTATAAACGGGATTTCGACGCATCCTCATTGGAACTTCCTGTTCAAGTGTCCTATGCAATCGGTCTGGGTGAAGATGTGAGTCTGAAAATCATGACAGGTCCTTCTTTCGGCTATGGGCTGGACGGCTCATGCGAGACTGTTTCGACAAATATTCAGACCGGAGAATCTGCTGTTACGAAGGGCGATTATTACGATTATGTTACGGATGACCGTTTCGATGTGGGATGGAATGTCGGCCTGATGCTTGATTATAAACGCTTCCTGATAGGATTGGACGGTACGTGGGGCATCTCAGGTCATTCTATGTTTGGAGACAAAGGCAATAAGGCGAATAATGTGCGTTATTCTCTTTCGGTCGGTTACCGCTTTTAGGATATAGGCGGATGGATGAAGGAGTGAATGATAAAAGTTGGAGGATATGAGTTGTTTTTTAGATTTATGTAAGTTGCGCCGTTCCGTACGGAATTACAGTTCGAAGCCTGTTCCGGGCGAAATGCTGGACTATGTGATGGAGTGTGTCCGTCTGGCTCCTTCTGCAGTCAATTTTCAGCCGTGGCATTTTATTGAAGTCGGCGGCCAGGAGCGCTGCCGGTTGTTGCAGCAGTGTTATAACCGTGAATGGTTCAGGACAGCACCGCATTATTTCATCGTGTGCCGGAATAAGGAGCAAGAGTGGGTGCGAAAAACGGACGCCAAGCCGCATGGCGATATAGACGTCTCAATTGCCGTGGAACACTTTTGTCTGGCTGCTGCCGAACAGGGATTGGGGACGTGTTGGGTTTGTAATTTCGATGTGGCTTTGTGTAAGGATTTGTTTGACCTTCCTGCCTATCTGGAACCGGTTGTACTTCTTCCGGTGGGTTTTCCGGTTGAGGAAAGCGTAGACGCTCCGAAGTCCCGGAAACCGTTGGACGAAATATGGCAAAAGCCTGACGCCGAGTAATGTTGTTCGGGCGTATCTCGGTCGGTTCGGATAATATCAGATACCTTTTTGTTGTTATCGCATCCCTGTTCTGTTTGGAACCGGTCGCACAGAATGAAATTACATGGGAGGAGTTTGTAACCGACTATGTGGCTGAGAACGAAGAACAAGTGCCCGAAGCCCTGCTCGACGAGTTATCGGAAATACATGCGAGCCGTATAAATATAAATACGGCGGACTCTGTAACGTTTTTGCAGTTCCCTTTTTTAGATTCGCGCCAGATACATTCAATTTGTGTGTACCTGGCGCGTTATGCACCCCTACAAACCTTATCGGAACTTCAGCTGGTTCCCGGTCTCGATTACCGGACGCGTCGTTATCTGTCGCTCTTCTTTTATTGCGGAGCGATGCCCCGAAAAAGAACCTTCGTCGAAGAATTGTGGAAGGGGACGCACGAAGTGACGACCCGGTTGGATATACCGTTGTATCGGAGAGACGGATATAAAAACTATTCGCGGGAAGAATTGTTAGAGTATCTTAACAAAAAGTATTTGGGCAATGCCTTGTATAATTCCCTGCGGTATCGTTACCACTACGGCGATTGTGTGTATTATGGGGTTACACTGGAGAAAGACAGCGGAGAACCCTTCGGGTATGGCGGGAATTATCCTTATGACAGTTATAGCGGATATTTTATGTACAAGCCTAAAAAAACGCTTTATTCGCTTGTCGTAGGCGATTATCGGCTTCATTTTGGTGAGGGGTTGGCATTTGGCAATTATTTCGGCACTTATCGGCAGGCTCCCCTGCGGCAGACGGGTGGAATAGCAGCGATGCTGAAGAAACATACATCGACAAGTGAATTGGATTATTTCCGCGGCGTGGCTGCTATGCTGAAGGTCAAGAGGTTTTATCTGGTACCTTTTGTATCGTATCGTGCTGCCGATGCCATTTTATACGGCGATTCGGCTATACGGAGTCTGAAAACGGACGGTTACCATCGTACGCGGTTGGAACATTCCCGAAAGAATAACATATCCACTTGGTGCGTGGGCTCTCATCTGGGTTGGTATACTTCATTGTGGGCGGTGGGAGCAACAGCGGCAAGGACCGAATATTCGCTTCCCTTTATTCCGCATGACGCCCTGTATCGTCGGTATGCTTTAAAAGGAAGGACTTTTTCGTCGTACAGTGCGAACTATATGTACCGAGGGCGTGTGTGGATGGCTGACGGTGAGGTCGCTTTTACGGAAAGGGGCGCTTTAGCCATGCTCCACACACTGCGTTGTGGAAAATCGGAGCGTCTGAACCTGATTCTTCAGCCTCGTTTTTATTCATACCGGTATGTCACGCCTTATTCCAGTGCATACCATACAGGAAGTGGCGTACAGAACGAAGAAGGACTGTATGCTTATGCCGGAAGCCGGGTGCTTCCGAGGTTGTTTGTAGAACTTTCGGGCGATTACGCCTATCATCCGTGGGCCACATACCGGTGTTCATCTTCTTCGGTGGATTGGAATGTTTTCTTTCGGTCGGAATATGCTTTGTCCCCGAACTCTTCCATTTCGTCTTCGTACCAACTGAAGATGCAGGAGCGTGACAATGTGAAGGGAAGTTCGGGACGTATTTGTGCTTATCGCCACAAAGCGAAAATCCAGTGGGCACATGATTCGCGCCACTGGAGACAGGTTTGTGCTTTGGATGGAGTCTGTAACCGGATATTGGAGACTAATTGTGGCTGGATGGCCTCCGGTCGGTTATATTGGAAGAATAAACGGTGTAAAGTAGCGGTTGCAGCCTCATACTACCATACGGACAGTTATGACGAGCGCATTTATTGTTACGAACCGATGCTTCTTTATGCCATGTCTTTTCCGGTTTGTTATTATCATGGCGTTTCGGGCGTTTCCACCTTCGATCTGAATGTCTCCAGGCATATCCGTTTGTCTTGCAAATATAAAATTGTTCATTATTTCGACCGTTCGCAGATCGGAACAGCCCAGCAACGTATCAATGCGGCTACCAAGCAGGATTTGTCGTTACAAGTGCGTTGTCTGTTTTAGGACTTTAGGCTGTAACGCATGCCTGTTTTTTCTGTTTTATTCGCACATCCTGCATGCTTGCTCCTTGATTGTCTTGCGTGCGGGTTTTCCTGTCGGTGTGAGTGGTATGCTTTCGAAGGGTAAATAGTGTTTCGGAATCCAATGTGCCGGCAGGTTACTGCGGCAGATACGGATAAGCATCTCCGTATCTGCCGCGTTTTCCTGAAAAACGAGCGTCACAGCCTCACCGAATTTTGCGTCCGGAACCGCTGTGATGGCGAAAGGTATCGTAATGTACTTGTTCAGCAGATTTTCAACCTTTTCAATCTGGATTTTCACACCACCGCTACAAATGGTATTGTCCTTCCGGCCGATAATTCTAAAGCCCCCGTCGCGATTAAATTCAACATAATCGTTCGTTTCGATGAGGTCGTCGCACACATGGGGCGCGGAAATCCGGAGACAATGTTCCTCAGACTCGGAAAGAGTCACTCCGGGAAGCGGCGTATACCAGGAGGACGCTTCTTTTCCGTTCAGTTTTCGCAACGCAATGTGGGAGAGTGTTTCCGTCATGCCGTATGTACTCCAAATCGCGTTGGGTGCGTCTTTTATACGGCTTTCTATTTCGGGACTGACACTACCGCCACCGATGATGAGATGACGGAT
>CATXZX010000283.1 GCA_958404085.1 uncultured Prevotellaceae bacterium
GGAGTCCCAGTTGCAGGGATCGGGTTTCGATTCCAGAAAGTAACGGTATTCCACCAGCACCACGTTCGCGTTCAGCAACCGGCAAAGTTCCTCCGTATAGTTTTTGTTCAGGCCGTAAGACGCGCCGTAGCCCTCGGTCACCAACACCGTAGGGCGGTCGAAGCCGGCATGCCCCACAATGACGCGTTGCGTGAAGCGCGAAGCCTCGGGGTGTGCGTAATCGAGCGGATGGCTGAAACGAAGTACGCACTTCTCGCTGAACTGCGTGGTCTCCAGCTGCTTCACATCGCTCACAGCGGACAGTTGTTTCAGACGGTCTGCCAGTTCGCCGGCCACAGCCTGCACCTGGCAGAACAGCAGCAACAAAAAGAAGAAGGAAAAACACGTCGCGCGTTTTCCCGAAATGACTGTTTTATTCCGTATCATCCTCATTATTTTGTTTGTGTATAACCTTCGGAGCGCAACAATGCCACGACCTGTTCCTTCCGTTCGCCCTGAACGATGACCTCGCCGTCTTTGGCTGTCCCACCCACGCCGCAACGTGTTTTCAGCAACTTGCCGAGCGCCTTCAGGTCGTCGTCCGTTCCGACGAAGCCCGTCACCAGTGTCACGACCTTGCCGCCCCTCCCGCTCCGCTCGATGCGCACGCGCAACTTCTGACGCTCGCGGGACAGGGTCTCGACGGGTTCGCTGTCGGTTTCGGAGCGAAATTGATAATCGGGATCGGTAGAATAGACCACCCCGAGGCGCGATTTCCAATCGTTGTCCTTCGGTTTCATATCCAATTCTGTTGCTTTGGGACAAAGGTACGGATAAAAAACGAAAAAACCGAATGGAAACACAAAAAGGACTGTGGCACGCAGCCCCGATACTTATACCTGAAAAAGTTAACTCGACTTGTTTACGTTTTTATGCCGTTTACTCTATTGCCACCATTACTTTAATTTAAAGATATAAATTACCTCCCTCTTACCTGTTGGTTGAATTAAATTAGCGAATACTCGTTGGCGGAATTAAACCAGTGCGAATTTTCGATTTGATATTTGTAGCCCTATTTCCCAACTCTTTTAAAACCTTACGATGATTGTAAATACTTTCGTTGGCAAAGGCAGCCATGTGCGGTTGTGCGTAATAATTTATTTGTTGAAATTTACACGTGCATTCTCTCCTATTTTACTATTCAAATCTTTGAGATTGTTTATCAACTCTTCAAATGATACCGACTCACCATAAATCATGTGCAACCGCATATTCTCATAGTCGGCTTTCCATTGTTCAATGACAGAAGCAGGAGGAATGATATTGAGTGTTGCCGGATAAAGGGTATCATAGTCGAAACCACGCAAACCGATGAATGTACGTCGGTGTTCTACCACCTGACGGTAAAGGTCTGCATCGTTGATGCCCCGTTCGGCTATTGGGGTTTTCAACATCTGCCCGATGTCGTACATGTGCCGCGACATACGCTCCACTCTGATTAAATCCCTTGGTTTGGCAAATTCCTCATGAAGCAGGAATACTTTTTCAAGAAAAGTTCGTTCGGGAAGCACGGCACGTACCATGAATTTCGGTTCTGCAAAAGGGGCTTTCGGATATATCTGGTCTATCATTGAATCAAGAGCAACCTCACTTACAGGCTCACTCATTGACCTGCCACTTACTTCCACTTTTACTTTGGGCAGGATATATTGATTGCCGTCCATGCCATTTATGGAAACGGATAACACAGAATCATAGTTAATGTTTATGACTTCCGGGTCGGTGGTGGTGACAGGGGTAATGTCAACATACACCTTGAACTTTTCTTTTGATATGCCGTTTTGGCATAACCGCTCTGCCAAATCGTGTTGCATAGTTTCACGGACAAAGGCACAGGCTGCACGGCGCAACTTGTCACTGATTTGCGTTTTAGATAATGTCCCGCTGAAACCAAGATATTCCCGGTCGATGGCAATGTCTATATCCTCTGAAAAGCGGTCTATCAGATGCCAGCACTTACTCAGCGATGTACCGCCTTTGAAAGACAGATGATTGGCATAGGGCAAACTGAACATGGCACGAAGGACTGCCGTCACCCACCAATCCTTTTCTATGACCTCACGTTGTCTTATATTCAACTCTGTGGAAACACGGTCAAGTATATCCACACGGTCTTCCGTTGATAAATCAATGAATTTCATCGCTGCAATATTGTTTTTACCCATGTCGGAGCAAGCACTATATCATGCTTGAAATCTTCTTCCGAAACATGTTCTGTTATCATATTCTTAATTACTCCCTTTTGTTCTTCAGTTATGGCTTTCTCACCAATCTCACGCATGGCAAGAACTGCCAGTTGCATCAGTTGGGATTGATAAGCGAAATTCCCCAAGTCATTACTATGCCGGAATGTGATACTCTTTCCTTCTCCAAACCTCATCTGCCGGGCAGAACCGTCTGTTATGTAAATGATATTAGTTGGAACCTGCGTGGATAGTCCTAATTTGTTAAGCGCATAAACTCCTGTCGGAATGACACGCGCATTGTCCCGTTGCGCTATTTTTAAGGCAATGGCATCTAAGGATGGCTCTCGTAGCGTACCATCCCACTTGTCATACGCAGGTATATAGTAAATACCTTTTGCAAAGCGACACAATTTCCCATTGCGACACAAGCGACTCAATCCCGACCGGACCGCATCGGGTGTACCACACGTTGTGAAGTCGTCAGGGATAAATATTGTCCCCTCCTTAGCACGTTCCACAATATCGTACATCGCCTTGTAAGAACTGTTTGCTCCCATAATTACAGTTTTGCCACAAAATTAATGTCTTTTTGTGTTATCTCATAAATTCACATGGAATTTATCTACTCTATCTTCCGATAATATGGATTTTCATGCTTCATTCATCTACCAGGAAACAATTCAAAGTGCTATTATCCACAAAAGAAATCGTTTAAACTACCCCTTCCAAAAGATAGCCGTCCAATAAAGACAACATATTATTACTATTCGGGTCATCTATCATCATACTGCCAATATTATGATACAAATATAATCATTTATTCCGGTATATGCAAATCTTCTGTCCACCGTACCGGACGAGTCCGACCGGGAGAACTCCCGCAGACAGACGCCGCGCCGGTTGAAAAAAGCTGGGAGATATTTCGAAATACCACGGAGCTTTTTACACGAAAAAGCCGTACCTTTGCAGACACACAACATCCGAAACATGCCGCACACGAACCACGACCTGCGAACCCGGCTCGAAGCAATGGCCGAACCGGCCTACCGCACCTTCAGCGAACGCCTGCAACCCGGCGCACGGCGCCCCCTGCTGGGCATACGCATCCCGGAACTGCGCCGAATGGCCAAACAGGCCGTACGCAGCGGGGAGTGGAAGGAGTGGCTCGACGAAACGTTGGGCGACGACACCTTCGAGGAGGCACTGCTGCGCGGACTACTTATCGGCATGGCTCCCCTGCCGGCCGAAGAGGCCCGGCAACGGCTGAAAGCCTACATCCCCACCGTAGACAACTGGGCGCTCTGCGACATTACGTGTTCGTCCTTCGGCCCGGCACGGAAAGATGCCGCAGACACTTGGGACTTCATGCAAACCTACTTTGCCGACACGACCGAATACGGCCAACGTTTTGCCGCGGTCCTGAGCCTGAGCCACTACGTAAACGCGGAGTACGTAGACCGGGTACTCGAACGGCTGGCCGCCATGAAGCCTTCGGCCTATTACGCCC
>CATXZX010000284.1 GCA_958404085.1 uncultured Prevotellaceae bacterium
ATGAAAACAACTCCCATGCTTAACACGGTAATAGTTTGTTATAAGGTTGCGGTCATGAGTCTTATTTGTTGTCAGAATTGTAACTGTAGACTTTGAACTATTAGATGCTTTCTTAACGAGTTCCTTTATCGTTTTTTGCTCAGAAGACAAATCTATACGATAATCTATTTCTCCTTCCTTTACTATTATGACGACATTAACAGGTGAATTTTGGGGAATTCCAGCCAAAAACCTGATTATCTCGTTATCATTTTTCTTTGCAGAAAATACATCTTTAAAATAATGATTATCACATATTATGATATCAGTTAAAGGTAAAGATGGGAGATAGTTCTTCCATGAGGATATAGTAATAGCACGTGTTTCCGTATCTTCCAATAATAAATTATGTATCAGTTCTATTTCTTCTCCAGTTTTCCCTATCAGGATACAAGATTTCGCACTTATAACATCACAAATGTGTTTATCATTCAGAAGATATGCAGATGTTAACAAATCTTGGTTTCCTGTATTATAAAAATTTGACTTGACCGGCCTTTGTGGAAAGACTTCTGTTTCATCCGAAGCAAATGTATGTATTCCTGTCACTCCCTGGCCAAAGTTTGAAAACCACGCCATCAATAAACTATCTGATTTCAGATTCTCCTTTGGAAAGTTATAGTGTACATCTAAATGTTTACGCACAAAGTCTGCGCAATCTGAAAAATCAGGCAATGCCCTTGATTTCATCAAAGAAATTACATTATCTTGATCTATATATAACTTCATAAAATATCGAATAGAAGATTATTTGCTTCGTCAAAAAAGCCTGATCCAAATTGGGACAAAGTTATTTCTTACCTACGCAATCACTCTGCAATAGAAAATATTTTATGTAATTATATGCTATCTGTCCCAAATATAGGATTTTCATTCGAAAGGACAAAATTACTCTTGTTTCAGTGCTAACATTAAATGCTTTGGTTCTATCAAAGCTGAAAACATTACTCCCGAAATTCATTATAATACGAAAGTTGTATTCCATCATTCAGTATAAGATTGCTTTTAACGACAAATCTTTTTGTCGTATCGTGTCTAAGACATACTATATCTCCATGTTTGAAATCGCTAACTGTAGTCATAAAATTACTTTCGCCACAAATTTAGTTACTTTTTCTGTGATAACTAAGTTACAAATTCTGTTTTTTATTATTCGATTCTCTGGCCATATAAAAACGAGTCTGGACACAGTACATTTTCTCTGTTTTTAATAAAATAGGTCTTTATAAACTCACAACATATCTACCATATATATATCGGGAACAACCATAGCCCTTTTTCCGATAAGAGCGGACCTATATCCGAGTACATTTCGGTAAAAAAGATTCCCATAAATACCTGTACGGTGTTTCCATAAGCCGTATCCCTATCTATTTTTCGGTTTTTATCCGTATCTTTGCAGAGTTTTAAAAACTGACAAATATAGAGAAAACAAATGGAAACAGTGGTAAGCGGAATCCGGCCGACCGGACATTTGCATTTAGGTAACTATTTTGGAGCTGTAAAGAGCTTTGTCAAAATGCAGGAATCATATAATTGTTTATTCTTCATAGCCGATTGGCACTCTCTTACAACTCACCCCAAACCCGAAGACATACGCCAGAGCGTTCGCACGATACTGGCTGAATATCTTGCCTGCGGCATCGACCCCGAAAAGGCTACCATTTACATACAAAGCGATGTACGCGAAACCCTTGAACTATACCTCTACCTGAACATGAACACTTACATCGGCGAACTGGGACGCGTAACCTCTTTCAAGGAAAAAGCACGCAAACAACCCGACAATGTCAATGCCGGACTGTTTACCTACCCCACACTGATGGCGGCCGACATTCTGCAACACCGCGCCGTCAAAGTACCCGTGGGCAAGGATCAGGAACAGAATATGGAGATGGCCCGCAAATGCGCACGCCGTTTCAACAACATCTACGGTGTAGAGTTTTTTCCCGAACCGCAGAACTATTCGCTCTCGGCCACAGCGCTCAAAATTCCCGGACTCGACGGAAGCGGAAAAATGGGTAAAAGCGAAGGTAACTGCATCTATCTGTTCGATGACGAAAAAACGATCCGAAAAAAAGTAATGAAAGCCGTGACCGACGCAGGGCCCACAGTCCCCAACAGCGAAAAGCCCGAAGTCATCAAGAACCTGTTTACATTCATGGAAATCTGTTCTACCCCCGATACATTGGCTTATTTCAACGAAAAATGGAATGATTGCAGCATCCGCTACGGTGATATGAAGAAACAACTGGCCGAAGACATCTGCAAGACCATCGCTCCTATCAAAGAACGTATCGACGAATATGCAGGCAACACGGAACTTCTCGAAAAGATAGCCCGTGCCGGAGCCGAGAAAGCGCGTGAAAGCGCAGTTGCCACCTTGCAGGAAGTAAGACAAATCATCGGATTCAGCGCCAAAGGACTATAAGAACGGATTGTGGCCTTCGTCAGCCGAACCCGCTCTTTGTCACTCAAGCGGCTTTGCTTTAAATCTTCACAAACGGGCCTACTATTTTCAAAAACCACGCAGGTAAATAAAAATAGTAGGCCGTTTGTTCAAAAAAAGGACCATAAACATCGCAAATACCCTCCAATAACAGCCATGCCAGCCACCCCGAACTTTTTAGAAGAACTGAACCCCATGCAGCGCGAAGCTGTCTTATATACAGACGGTCCGTCGCTGATTATAGCCGGTGCGGGAGCCGGAAAGACGCGCGTCCTTACCTACAAAATAGCCTACATACTGGATCAGGGAGTTGCCCCGTGGAACATTCTGGCCCTGACCTTCACCAACAAAGCTGCCAAAGAGATGCGCGAACGTATAGGTGTGCTCATCGGAACAAAATCGGCCGCCCGCCTATGGATGGGCACTTTTCACTCTATCTTCGCACGTATCCTGCGGTGTGAGGCCAGGTATCTGAATTTAAATCCGAACTATACGATTTATGACCAAAGCGATTCGCGCAGCCTACTGAAGAACATTATCAAAGACATGGGTCTGGACGAAAAAATCTATAAGCCCGCCACAGTCGGAAACCGCATTTCCGCCGCCAAGAACAGACTCATTCTGCCTGCAAACTACTTGGCCGACGAGCAAATGCGCAAATACGATGCCATGAACAACCTGCAATCTTTGAGTAAGATATACGAAGAATACGCTGTACGCTGTAAACGTGCCAACGCACTGGACTTCGACGACCTGCTGCTCTATACCTATATATTATTCTCTACACGGAAAGAGGTGTGCGAACGATATGCCGAAAACTTCCGCTATGTACTGGTAGACGAATACCAGGATACCAACTACGCCCAACACGCCATCATCTGGCTCCTGACCAACAAACGGCAAAACCTGTGCGTAGTAGGCGACGACGCACAAAGCATATACAGTTTTCGCGGAGCTGAAATCGACAATATACTCCAGTTTACCCAGCGTTATGACAACGCACGACTGTTTAAACTGGAACAGAACTACCGCTCCACACAAAGCATCGTAGAAGCTGCCAACGACATCATATCGAACAACAGAGGACAAATCAAAAAGCACATTTTCAGCGAAAACGAACCGGGAGATCCCGTATACGTTTTCCAGGCGTACAGCGACCTGGAAGAGGCCGAAATAGCCTGCAACAAGATTCGGGAACTCAAGCGGAATAAGGGACTCGGTTACAACCAGTTCG
>CATXZX010000285.1 GCA_958404085.1 uncultured Prevotellaceae bacterium
AGCAACGCCCCCACCAGGCAGCCCACCAGCGCGGCGCTCATGGCCCCCCCGCGCATGGCGGCCGAACCGTCGAGTCCGAAGAAGGGCTCATAAAAAATTTTAGCACCACCGATTACGACCCAGTCGTAACCGAACAACAAGCCGCCCATGGCCGAAACCATGCAGATAAGCAGCAGATAAGGATTCGTTGTTTGTCTCATATTCTTTCTATTTACAATTATAATTTTGCGGACTTTATTTACTGCTGCAAAATAAGTTACTTTTCCGTTATCCGTAAATAGACATTCTTGCGATTGACATGGATTATTTTACGATTTACACGATTCCGGTCCGGAATGCGGTACCCGCCTTTCCGCCCACGGGCCCGAAAGTTTTTCGCAGCTCGGAGATATTTCAAAAAAGCAGGCCGCTATTTTCCATCCGTTTTATTACTTTTGCAAATGACAGGCTATTAAAAACAAAACTCGACAGGTATGATTCAGCAAAAAGAAGGCTTCAACGGAGAAAGGGCTATCGCGCTACCGCTCACCGTCATCCAGGAAATGGAAAAAGACCCGTTCCTGCAAATGCTCCACATAACGGACATCGGCTATTATCCGCAGGCGCTCCACCACTTCAGGGAACGCAAGGAACCCATCTCCCAATACATCCTGATATACTGCGTAGAGGGACGAGGATGGTACCGCATCAACGACAAAGAACATGCCCTGGCCAGCAACCAGTACATCGTTCTGCCGGCCGGACAGCCGCACGCCTATGCCGCCGACGACCGGGAGCCGTGGACCATCTACTGGATTCACTTCAAAGGAAACGCCGTCCCGTCGCTCATAGCCGGTTACGACTTCCATCCCCGCGACATCCGCGCCGGTACGTCCTCGCGCATCGACAACCGCCACGACCTGTTCGAAGAGATTTTCCACACCATCGAGACCGGTTACAGCCACGAAAACCTGATTTACGCCATGTCCGTATTCTGCCACTACCTGGGAAGCATCTGCTACATGAAGGAATACCGGAAAGCAAACCGGCAAAACGTAGAAGCCACCGACCCGATAGCCATGTCCATACACTACATGCAGGAGAACCTCGACAAGCAATTGTCGTTGAAAGAACTTACGCAGTACACGGGATACTCCACGTCCCACTTCTCGCAACTGTTTGTCCAACGGACCGGCTATGCCCCCATTGCCTACTTCAACCTGCTGAAAATACAAAAGGCCTGCCAATTGCTCAACTTCACAGATATGCGGATCAACCAGATATGCTATAAAATCGGCATCAGAGACCATTTCTATTTCTCGCGCCTTTTTTCAAAAACGATGGGAATGACTCCTTCCGAATACCGTAAGAAGCCGAAAGGATAAGGCCCGTCAGCACACACGGGGCGGCTCGTCGGGCAAATGGGAACTGCGGATGCGCCAGGCATCGGGATAGAGATTGTTGGCGCGGTTGCCCAGATTTTTTGCAAAGCCGAGCGGCAGGTTCCGATAGGTCAGACACACCAGACCGCACGGGACTTCGCGTGGCAGAACAACGGCCTCGCCGCGCAAATAAGAGAGTGCCGCGCCATAGTCCAACTCGGCCCGGGGGAAGGCGTCGGCGTTGAAAACCGTAGAAAGGGCCAGTTCCTGCTGCGGAATCCAGGCCCGTCCTTTCTCTTCGGCCACGGTTACTCCGGCACAAACCACACGTAACACATCGCGCAGAGCCGCCATGTCCGCCGCTAACGCCTCGCGGACGGCCGATACCACGGTGCCGTTCCGTTCCCAACTGAACCGGTTGCCCTCGGCCAGCCATCCCTTGCACACGGCGGGCACCACGGCCTTCGCCTCCGGCCGCCGGCCTCGCCTCACGCGGAGCGATCGGCTGTTCTCGCCCTCGTGTTTCCGCAAGAGGGCCACGAAGAGCCCCTCGCCACACGTCTTGTGCGGCAAGAACCGATATACCGGGACTCCGCCCGACGGCGACAAAAGATTGCCGGTTATCCCCCAATCCTCATCCACAGACAGCCGTACGACATCGGCACCCAGGGTTTCGGCAATCCAGGCCACGTTTTCCTCATTTTCGTGCGTATTATAGGTACAGGTACTATACAACAGATAACCTCCGGGGCGCAGCGCCGGCCACACGTCGCCCACAATCTCGCGCTGGCGCCGGCTGCACATCTCTACATTGGCCTCGCTCCATTCGGAAACGGCCTGCGCGTCTTTCCGGAACATTCCCTCGCCCGAACACGGGGCATCGACAGCCACGACGTCGAAGAAACCCGAAAGCGGAGCGAAGTCGGCCGGAAAATTATTCGTCACGACTACATCGGGATGCCCCCATTTAGCCAGATTCTCGGCCAACACACGCACACGCTGGCGCATGGGTTCGTTCGCGACGAGCAGACTGCCCTCGGGCAACAGCGACCGATAGAGCGTAGACTTGCCGCCGGGCGCCGCACACAGGTCCAACATGCGCAGCGGAACGTCGGCCACACTGCGCAGGGCCAGGCCGGTAAACATCGACGAGGCCTCCTGCACGTAATAAGCGCCGGCATGAAACAACGGATCGTACGTAAAAGCGGGACGGGAGGACAGATAAAACCCATCGGTGGCCCACGGAACACGTGTAGACGGAGACAACTCGCAAAAAGAAGACACGGCGGCCAGTTTCGGACGGTTCAGGCGTATACTTACAACAGGCTCACGGTCCAACGCAGCAAACAAACGGCCGGCCTCGCCGCCCATCAGTTCCGACATGGACTGAACAAAAGATTGGGGTAAATCCATGATTTTCGATAAGTTTTGCGCAAAGTTAAGAAATCCCGCCCGTTCGGAAGTTTTCTTTCACGCAGAAAATACGTAAATTTGCATCGCTGCGGAATGGCACAAGACACAAACCGCCACGCAAACCATCACATTACATTATGAAACAATATCAGGACTTATTGACACGCATCTTATCCGAAGGCACCGTCAAGCACGACCGGACAGGAACGGGCACAATCAGCATATTCGGGCACCAAATGCGCTTCAACCTCGAAGAAGGTTTTCCGCTGCTCACGACCAAAAAACTCCACCTCAAGTCCATTATCTACGAACTGCTCTGGTTCTTACAAGGCGATACCAATGTGCGCTACCTGCAAGAACACGGTGTCAGAATCTGGAACGAGTGGGCCGACGACGACGGCGACTTAGGACACATTTACGGCTATCAGTGGCGCTCGTGGCCCACATACGACGGCGGATTCATCGACCAGATAAGCCGGGCCGTAAGCGACATACGGCAAAATCCGGACTCGCGCCGCATCATCGTAAGCGCCTGGAATGTAGCCGACCTGGAGAACATGAATCTGCCGCCATGCCATGCGTTCTTCCAGTTCTACGTGGCCGACGGCCGGCTCAGCCTGCAACTTTACCAGCGCAGCGCCGACACCTTCCTCGGAGTCCCGTTCAACATCGCTTCCTACGCCATGCTGACCATGATGATGGCCCAGGTGACAGGATTGCGCCCCGGCGATTTCATCCACACTACCGGAGACACGCACATCTACCTGAACCACTTGGAACAGGTACGCACGCAACTTGCCCGCGAACCGCGTCCACTGCCTACGCTGCGCCTTAATCCGGAGGTCAAAAGCATCTTCGACTTCCACTACGAGGACTTCGTGCTGGAAAACTACGACCCGTGGCCTCACATTGCCGGAAAAGTATCTGTCTA
>CATXZX010000286.1 GCA_958404085.1 uncultured Prevotellaceae bacterium
GGCGTTTACCCCAGCCGATGGAGAATCCGAACAGTTGTACGTATTTGTCGGGGTCGTAGTAGCTGCTGTAATAGTCGTAATTGCCCGATGTACCGTAGCCGTAGAGATAATTGTAATAATTGTTGTAGTAGCTTGAACTATAGTAGTTGCTGCTCACGTCGGTTTGCTTGGAGTAGAAAGCGGATACGGAGAACTGATTCGGGCGCTTGCCGCCGAACCAGGGGTCGAGGAACGAGATGCTGTAAGCCTGATAGTAGGTACCGTTGGTCTGTCCGCTCAGCGTAAGTGTCTGTCCGTCTCCCTGGGGAAGGAACCCGTGGCGTTTCCGGTTCTTGCCGAACATGTTCTGCATGGAGAAGTTCGTAAATTTCAGGCTCAGTTTTCCCACGATACCGGTTTGTCCCCATCCGGCGGACAGTTCTACTTGGTCGCTGGCCTTCGGTACGAGTTTGTAGTTGATGTCTACGGTTCCGGTTTCTTCGTCCGGAATGGGTTCGGGATTGATCTGTTCCGGATCGAAGTGGCCCATGCTGGCCAGGTCGCGGGCCGAACGCATGATAGCGTCGCGGTTGAAGAGGTCGCCGGGCTTTGTACGCAGTTCGCGCCGTATGACATGTTCGAACACTCGGTCGTTTCCACTGATGCGCACATGGTTGAGTGTGGCTTGCTTACCTTCGCGAATACGCATCTCGAGGTCGATGGAGTCGCCGTCTACGTTGACTTCTACCGGATTGAGCTGGTAGAATACATAACCGTTGTTGTAGTATTGCATACCTATCGCGTCTTCATCTTCCATGAGCCTTTTGCGGAGCAGTTTCTGGTTGTAGACATCGCCGCGCTTCATCTTCAGCGTTCTGTTCAGGGCATTGGTGTTATAAACCGTGTTACCTACCCATTCTACGTTGCGCAGGTAATATTTTTGGCCCTCTTCGATGTTTAAGTAGACGTCTACGTGTTTGTCGTCGAAGGCCACGACGCTGTCCGAGGTGATGAGTGCGTCGCGATAACCCCATTCGTTGTATTTATTGATGATGTTCTCTTTGTCCTCTTCGTATTTTTCGGCAAGGAATTTCTTGGAGCGGAGGAAGTTTCTCAGCTTGCCGGTCTCGCGCGTCTTCTTCATGGCGCCTTTTATCTTTGAGATATGTTTTTCGTCTACGCCTGTCAGGTAGATGTGTTTGACCTTGATTTTCTGATTTTTGTTTACGTCTATATCGAGAATCACCTGGTTGTTGCCCGCCACGTCGTCCTGTTGCCTTACTTCGGTCTCGATGTTTTTATAACCTTTCTCTTCGAAGTAACGGCTGATGATGATTTTGATACGGTCGAGTACGTTGGGGCTGACCTGGCTGCCGGTTTTTAGTCCCAGGCGCGTCTCGATGTCTTCGCGTTCGGACTTTTTCAGTCCGTGATAGTTGATGCGTGAGACGCGTGGGCGTGCTGTCAGCCAGATGTGGAGATAGATTTTTTCGCCGACGATGCTGTCGGCTTCTATCCGGACGTTCGAGAAGAGTCCCTGCTCCCAATAACGTTTCATGGCGCCCGATATTTCGTCGCCGGGTACAGATATCCGTTGTCCGATGTTCAGTCCCGAGTAACCGAGCAGGATTTCTTCGTCATAACCTTGGATGCCGTCGACCGCCAGTCCGCCGATTGTATACATATTCTTGGTGTCGGAATAGACGATGTTCGGCTTTTCGATTTTTATCTGGCCATTTGTCTGCGCTTTGGCGTCAGGAAGTAAGCCCAGGGCGCCTGTCAGCAACCCGATAACTATTTTGGTTTTGTTTCTCATTTTCGTTTATTTGCTCGGAACGACAACTTGTTCGCTGGTCTTGCCGAATCGGCGTTCGCGTGACTGATATTCGGCGATGGCTTTCCGGAAGTCTTTTTCTTCGAAAGCCGGCCAGTAAGTGTCGCAGAAGTAAAGTTCGGAATATGCGCATTGCCATAGCAGGTAGTTGCTGAGCCGCAACTCGCCGCCGGTGCGGATAAGCAGGTCCGGATCGGGCATGAACGATGTGTTCAGGAACGAAGCTATCATTTTCTCGTCGATGTTTTGCGGGGCAATCGTGCCGGCACTTACTTCGCGGGCGATGCGTTGGAACGCGGTGGTCAGTTCCCAGCGCGACGAATAGCTCAGCGCGATGATGAAGGTCATGGCCGTATTGCCCGCCGTTCGTTCCGCGCATTCGTTGATACGTTTCTGTACGGCTTCGGGCAGGCGTCCGCTGTCGCCGATAACCCGGAAACGAACATTGTTCTTGATGAATATTTCGTCTTCCAGCGATTCGAGAATAAGACTCATGAGGGCAGCCACTTCGTCCAGCGGCCTGTTCCAGTTTTCGGTCGAAAACGTATACAGTGTCAGGTATTTGACACCCAGCTTGACAGCATCTTCCGTGATGCGGCGCACCGTTTCGATGCCGGCCTGGTGTCCGGCACTGCGTTTCAGACCACGTTCTTTGGCCCATCTGCCGTTTCCGTCCATAATGATGGCTACATGGCGCGGAATGCGGTTCATATCCAGTTGCTGTTCAGTCGTCGTTTCCATATTTCAGATCAGTCTTTGTTGCAAGTAACACATTTTGGGGAGATATCGTACGTCAGGTAAACCATTGTCAGAACGTAGTCATCCCGGTTTTTGAAGCCCGATGTCGGTATGCCGTGGGCGTTGTACAGTCCGTCGAGTTTGTCCGAGAAACTGAAGTGGTAACTCCAGTCCAGTCCGATGTTCCACCGCCGTCCCAGTTTGTACTTCAGGCCGATGCCTATGGGGATATTTCCCGTAAACTGTTTTCCCGTGTCGGCGTAGGTGATGCCGAGGCCTATTTGTACGTAGGGGGTCAGGCGATGATACCCTTCGAATCCTTCGAAGAAGCTGTATCCCCAGAAATTATATTCGTACGTGATGCCGAAGTCCACAACGTTTCCACCGAACGTGTAGTTGCGCGGCGCTGGGCTGATACCGCCGGCGGGATCTTCGGGGTAAAATTGATTCATGGCGTTTGTGTTTCCGCCGATACCGCCAAGGCTGAGCATTCCTTTGAGTGCCATGCGCGGGTTGAGCAAATAGCGGGCCACAACGGCCCCCGCGGCTTTCGTCTGGCTGTAGAATCTGCTGTTGGCATCGCCCAGATAGAAACTGCCTCCTACGGCCGCCCCCAGTTCCATGCGGTAACCGTCGTCATCGTCCTGCGCCGCTACCGGTACATACAGGGCGGCGAAGAAAAACAGCAGGCTGAAGATTCGGCGGTTCGTCATATCGTTTTACGGATTGATGTGCAGGCGGTTCAGGTAGCCGCGCCATATTTCGCCCGTACCACCGCATACCACCCAGATATAGAGTTCGTTCTCTATGGTACAGGCCATGCTTTCAGGCGTTGCCATACTGGCCGGCAGCGTGTAGACATTGTCTTCCAGCCACGAACGTCCGCCGTCTCCGCTGCAAAGGGTTTTTGTGCGGCCTTCATCCATGCCCCAGAACAGGATACGCGTGTCGTATGCCATCATCGAAATATTGGTCATCTGGGGCAGCGGCGCCCTGTTTTCTTCCGTCTGCGGGTAATAACTCCACGCATACTGCTCGGTATTCGTTCTGTCTACAATCTTTCTCCAGATACGTGCTTCGTCGTTGGTGAATCCTGCCATCAGCACGCTTTCCAGTTTCGGGTTCGTAATCAGTGGCATGTAGGCCGTTGCTGT
>CATXZX010000287.1 GCA_958404085.1 uncultured Prevotellaceae bacterium
CAGGAACTCGCTGACCGGAACATAGACAGTCGCTGTCTGTTCGTTGCCGTCGTATTCTATGTTTTTGGTTACGGTGTATTCTATGGACGTGTTCTCGTAGTTGAAGGTTCCTCCCGGTGCGACAACTTCGTTCGTCGGTTTGGTAATGCGGACGTATACGGTGCGCATGCCGGTTTTTGCCGTAATGTTTTTCGTAATGGTGAATGTGGCCACGAAGCGGGTTACGTCTTTTATCTTCTTGGCATTCTTTCCACGTTTGTTCTGCGCTTGTACGCTGATGCCGGTCGCATCCAGCTGCGAGGCGATGGCCACCTGTTCGCTGAGGTCTTTCTTTTCTGTGGTCAGGCTGGTTATCTGGGATGTGGCCGCCGAATAGCGGTTCTTAATCTGTTTGTTTTCATCGACCAGCTCTTGGTTGACACGATAGAGCGAGTCTATCTCGCGAATGTAACTCTTGAGTACGGCGCGTACCGTGGCCAATTCTTTTTTAAGACGGATGATTTCGGCCGCATCGTTGGCTTTCACTTTTTTCAGTTCGTCCAGAAGGCTTTGGTTACGTGCCTGTTCCTCCGTAAGGCGCTGCATGAGGGAGTCGTCGCGGATGGATTTTTTCAGTTCGTCGTATTGCAGGGCGAATTGGGCATATTCGTTTTCCATTTCCTTCTTGTCCAGTTCGGCCAACTGCTGCAGTTTTTCCTTTTCCTGTTTCTCTTGTTGCAAACCCGAGTACAGGAATGCAGCCAAAGCACAGAGCAGTACGAGAATGATGGCAATGATGATGGGCATGCCGAGCTTCCTTTTCTTTACCGGGGCTTCGTCCGGTTGTTGTGTTGCTTGCGTGTTGTCTTTTTCAACCATAAGAATTGATGTTAATTAGGTGTGAACTATGAGTTTCGGCAGGCAAAGATACAGTAATTTTTTGAGTAATGTATGGATAGAAAGACCTTAATTTGTACCTTATGAGCTACTTATGCCCGATTTTGGCCGAGACATGCGTGAATATAAGAAGTGAAATTCCGACGGATTCAAAAAAAAGAATTAAATTCGCAAGTAAAGAAATCCGCAAGAAGAAATTTAAATAATAACTATGAAACAGATTAAAAACGAGAGACTGAGTGTAGAGGTTGCCGAGGTGGGTGCGGAATTGTATTCCATCAAAGGACTGAAAAGTGGAACGCAGTATTTATGGCAAGGCGATGCAGCCTATTGGGATCGTCGTTCGCCGACACTTTTTCCGCAGGTAGGCGGCTTGTGGGAGGGGACTTACCGCATAGACGGCCAGCCGCACAAAATGGAAAAACATGGCTTTGTCCGCAATATGCCTTTTGAAGATACGACGAAGGCGGGGGGAACTTTATGCTTGAGCTGCAGTGATACGGAAGAAACCCGTGCGGTCTATCCGTTTGCGTTTCGGCTCGATTCCACATTCCGGCTTTGCGAAAACCGTTTGATTGTGGAATGGGAGGTGCACAACCCGGCTCAGCGGTCTTTACCGTTCCACATCGGCGGACATCCGGGCTTCTTTTATCCGGGGTTTGATGCCAAAGAACCTTTGTGCGGTTATCTTGGCTTCGACCATCCCGCTCCCGAGAGTGCGGCCGTAGGGCGCGGCGGTTGCCTGGGGCAGGAGCGTTATCTGCTTCCGCTGGAGAACGACCTGCTTCCGTTGACGGATGCTTGCTTCCACAACGATGCCATAATTCTGGATCGTGGACAGGTTCATCGTGTTACCTTGTATGATAAAACGAAGAAGCCCGTCGTTTCCGTAGAGACCGGTGCTCCGGTGATCCTGATTTGGTCGCCTTATGGCATTCAGGCACCTTTCGTTTGCATCGAACCTTGGTACGGACTTTGCGACAGCGAAGATTATAAGGGTTCGTACAGTTCGCGTCCGTACACCAATATAGCTCCGGAACAAGGGTCATGGAAGGGATTCTATTCGATTACGTTCGAAAATGAATGATAATCCGGAGAAGTAAGTATCCGATACCGGTTGTCGCGATTTCTGGTCTCAGAATGTGGGCGATAACCGGTATTTTTTGAAAGTTTTTGGTATATTTGCACTTTCGCTTTTATTCAGTGATAAAAAACAATTGCAAGATGAAACAGGTAATCGAACTTTTTTTAGGAGATATCACGACACTCCATGTCGATGCGATAGTTAATGCTGCCAACCAGACTTTGTTGGGCGGAGGAGGAGTAGATGGCGCCATTCATCGTGCTGCCGGTCCCGAATTACTTGCTTATTGCCGGAAACTGAACGGGTGTCGGGTCGGTGAGGCTAAACTGACTCCGGGATTCAACTTGCCGGCACATTATGTTATCCATACGGTGGGACCGACTTACTTCAGTGCGATGGAAAATAAGGCCGAGTTATTGGCCGATTGCTATCGCAACTCTTTGGAATTGGCGGCCCGAAAGGGGATTCGTTCCATAGCATTTCCGGCCATCAGTACAGGAGTGTACAGTTATCCGTTGCGCGAAGCGACAACGATAGCCGTACAGACGGTCCGCCGTTCGCTGCTTGTAAATCCCGGCATAGAGAAAGTCGTTTTTTGCTGTTTCGATGAACAGACTTTGGATGTGTATAAAAAGGAATTGATGCTGTAAAGGAACGTACTAAAAACGACTGATGCGTAAAAAACGCCGGTAAAAAAGTAATGAAGCACTGAATAATCCTGCAGAGAAGGCCAGAAAAATGCCTGTCTCTCCCCATCCGATCGGAAAACCGAGTACGTAACCTGTTGGAATACCGATGACGAGGTAGCTGACAAAGGCTATCAGCATCATGGCCATGGTATCGCACAAGCCGCGCAGGGCGTTGGCGAAACAGATTTGCATGGCATCTCCATATTGGTACATGATGAGTGGCCACAAGAGTATGGCAGAAGTGGCAATGACACGTGGATCATTGGTAAAAAGTGTGATAAGCGGAATACCGAATACATAGAATAACAGCGATGTAAGGGTAGCCCATACAAGTAATATATGGCATCCGGCAAAAGCGGCATAGCGTACTTTTGTTTTGTCGTGGATTCCGTTGTATGCGGCAACGCGTATGGCTACACTGGCTCCTATACTGTAATAAAAAAGGAAACCCAGCGTACCGATCGTCACCATAATCTGGAAACTGGCAAGGGACACGGCCCCCAGCCAACCGGCCATAACGGCGCTGAAGGTGAAGGAACCGGTTTCCATTCCCATCTGAAGCGATACGGGAAGCGAGAGTCGCGAAATTTTATGGATGTTTTTCCAACAAATCTGTCCGGTCGAAAATCCTTTGCGGAAGATGCTGTAACGCGATGAGTGAAGGAGTATATACGTCAGGAGTATCGCCATCCATGCACGTGACAGCAGTGTGCTGATGCCTGCACCGGTCAATCCCATTTCGGGCAGGCCTGCTTTTCCGTATATGAAGAGATAATTGCCGACAATGTTCAGGACATTTCCGCTCAGAATGGTCCACATTCCGACAGATGTGTTGGAAGTTCCGTCTGTGAACTGTTTCAGCAGATTGAACCAGGCGACAAAAAACATGGACAGCCAGATAATTCGATAATAGGGGCGCATGAGTGGAAGTAGCTTTGCGTCTTGTCCCATCTGGTCTATGAAGAAATACAGTATCCCCATGATGCTGAGCAACAGTATTGTGAAAATCAAGTTCGATACGCCTGCATTTTTCAGGGTAAGGCCCGCT
>CATXZX010000288.1 GCA_958404085.1 uncultured Prevotellaceae bacterium
GACAAATTATCCAAAACGGGCTTTGCACGCCTTGAATACTGGAAGGTAAGATTGTTTATCTCTAACATATTCGCAATTTATTAGTGTAATAGATTAATAGAACACAGCAAAAGTACAAAATATAATAATCCAAACAACAAGATGTACATGCATTTAACATTATTTACACGTTTTTCTTTTTCCATGTCCACATATCGATTTTATAAGACGCCCATATTCTGTTAGAAAAGAGGACATTAAAAAAATATCGCTATCTACCGAACCGTAAATAGCGATACCCTGTTTGCTGCATCAAGCCTTTTTTTCTTACTCCAGATCGACAACTGTAATGCCGCTTCCGCCGAATTGGACATGCTCATCACGATACGCAGCGACGCCCCGCACTCCGCTTAAATAATCCCGTATCAAACTCCGCAAAGCCCCCGTTCCCGTACCGTGCAGGATTCTTACACGCGACATTCCGAGTAAAATGGCATCATCTATAAAATAGGTAACAGCCGTAAGTGCTTCGTTTCCGCGCATGCCACGCACATCTATATCCGGCTTAAAGTGTAGTTTGGTTTCATAAATAGAATCCTGCGCCGAACCGGAAGTCTGCACGACAAACGCCTTTTTCTCCTGTTTGGGAGCTTCAGCCTTCTCCAGCCGTTCCAGCTTGGACGAGGTACGCATCTGGCCGAACAATACAATCGCATTGTTCCGCTCTATTTCCACCAACTTGCCCACCGACTGCTGCCCTTTGATACGCACGTAATCGCCAACGGTCAGCTGTGCGTCCGTCGGTTTCTGAACAGCCGGTTTAACGACAGGGACAACAGGCGGAGCGGCCTTCTTCTTGTCAGCCCGGCGTTGCTGCCGTTGTTTCAGTTGCTCCATTTTGCGTGCGATGCGTTCATCTTCCTTCATGGCCATCTGCTCCACCTCATGATGGAAGTCGGCCAGTTCCTGCCTTGCCAGCTTAGTCCGCTCTTTCTCGGCCTGGGTTTCGCGAATGGTACGTATGGTATTTTCTATACGGGCATTAGCTTCCTTCAGGATTCTTCCGGCCTCTTCCCGGGTAGTCGTCAAAATAGTCTTCCGTTCCTCTTCCAGTTTTTTGGTAGCGGCATGGAAGTGTTCCACCTGCTGTTCCAAATTCTTCTCCCGCTGCCGGATTTGCTGGCGCTTGTTCTCCCAATATCGTTTATCGCGGACTATGTCCTGCAGATATTTATCGGACTGGATATAATCGGTACCGACAATTTTAGAAGCATCGGCTATCACTTCTTCCGGAATGCCTATCTTCCGGGCTATCTCGACAGCAAACGAACTTCCCGGATTTCCTATTTGCAGCTGAAACAGCGGACGCATCTGGTTGCGGTCGTACAACATCGCTCCATTGACTACCTCGGCATGTTTGTCGGCCACCATTTTCAAGTTCTGATAGTGCGTCGTGATAACTCCCACGGCACCGCACTGGATAAACCGCAACAAAATAGCCTCGGCCATGGCTCCACCGATAAGCGGCTCGGTTCCTCCACCAAACTCGTCTATCAACAACAGGCTCCGAGCGTTGCTGAACTTCATCATCTGTTTCATATTCAGCAAATGGCTCGAATACGTACTCAAATCATCCTCGATACTCTGTTCGTCGCCTATGTCGATAAAAAGATCACCGAACAATCCGACTTTCGAGTTCTCGGCAATGGAAACCGACACACCGCACTGCAACATGTACTGAAGCAAACCGACCGTCTTCAGACATACGGATTTGCCACCGGCATTGGGACCTGAAATAATCAGAATCCGTTTCTCCGGACCGATACATATATCCAGTGGCACAACATGTTTGTTATGACGCCTCAACGACCGTTCCAATATCGGATGGACCGCACGAATCCAGTCTATTTGGGGAACTTCATCGGGCACAGGTTCTATGGCTCCCATTTCTTCGGCCAATAAGGCCTTGGCCCGAATGCAATCTATTTGACCCAATACCCTGTATGAAGGTAGCATCAAGGGTATCTGGGGACGTATCTCCGCCGAAATCTCTTTGAGAATCCGAATTATCTCGCGCCGTTCCTCGCCGTTCAACTCCCTCACCCGGTTGTTGGCCTCCACCACTTCCGTCGGTTCGATAAAAATGGTTTTCCCGGTAGCCGATTCATCGTGTACGATACCCTTTATCTTGCGCTTCAAGGCCGGGGCTACCGGAATAACCAGACGTCCGTCACGCAAGGTAGGAGTAATATTCTTTTCAACGAAACCCTCCTTCTGCGCACTCTGGATAACCGAATTCATGCTAACCGAAATACTCCGGACCACAGACGCCATCTCACGCCGTATGCGGGCCAGCTCGGACGACGCGCTGTCTTTTATCTTACCATATACATCGATTATCCGGCCTATCCGGTTCACCAGATCCGGAAAGACCGCAATACCTTCGACCAGGCGAAACAAAGCCGGATACTTCACATTCTCCGCCCCGGCATCCGAGGCCGTACCCTCATCGTCCGCCTCCTGTTTCTTCAAGAACCGGACAACTGCTATGACCGACTCCAGCGAACGCTTCAGGTCGAACAATTCCATTTCGTCCAGGTACGTCTCATCCGGCCTGATGTGCTGCAAAGCACTACGCATGTCATAAAAGTTCTCGCACGGAAAGTCATTTTCTTCCGACAGTATCCGCCGGAACTCCGTCACCTGCCTCAACCATTCGGATATCGTTTCTATTTTCGTTTCGAAATGTATGCTGTCCACGCATTCCGCGCCTAACGGAGAAATACAATGTTGTTTTAGCAAATGCCGAATTTCATCGAAGCCTATTTTCTTTTCAAAATTATTCGGATATATCATGCGTACACGTAAAAGCGGTTGTTTATATGACAATAGATGATGCAAAGAGTCCACCCCAAGCAAGAAAATACCGAGCAGGACTCGTAAGCGGGTGCAAACTTACTAATATTTTCAAGAAAACGCCCTTTCAAAAGGAGCCATAATTCGACCGACAGAAAGAATGTCGGAGTACGAAAAGCGAACGCATCGCACAGAAAGGGAGACCTAGAAGCCACTTTTTCAGAAAAAGAAGGCCCGGATTTTAAAAATTCAGGCCGCTGTTGGTTTTTTCCGGCCTCCGGCCCATATAAACATCCTCCTCTCTTCATAAGATATCTGCCTCGGTTGAAGGCGAAAACAGCCGTTTATCAAAGAAAAAAACGGAGTTAGCTGTTTACATACCAACTGTTTCGATAAAAAATGGTAACTTTGCCGCACATTTGTGTATATTATTATAAAACTACATATAAGCCATGGAGTTAGCAAGCAAATACAATCCTGAAGAAGTAGAAAATAAATGGTATCAATATTGGCTGGACAATCGGTTGTTCAGTTCGAAACCGGACGGACGCGAACCGTATACCGTAGTCATTCCACCCCCCAACGTAACGGGTGTGCTGCACATGGGGCACATGCTGAACGAAACTATCCAGGACATTTTGGTACGCCGGGCACGTATGGAGGGAAAGAACGCCTGCTGGGTTCCGGGTACGGACCATGCCTCCATCGCAACCGAAGCCAAGGTCGTAAACCGGCTGGCCGAACGTGGCATAAAAAAAACAGACCTGACACGTGAAGAATTTCTGAAACATGCCTGGGAATGGACCGAGGAACACGGCGGAATCATCCTGAAACAGTTGAGAAAACTCGGCGCATCG
>CATXZX010000289.1 GCA_958404085.1 uncultured Prevotellaceae bacterium
AAGCCAAATACAGTTTGCGCATATATATAAGGTTAGAGCGACTAAAACCCTTTCCTCTGAGGCGTGTAAGGTCTTTTGCAAGATTGGTTATCAACTTATCGCCATACTTGGCTTTAGCGTTACCATCTTGTTCGAACTCCACGATATATCGACCGGTCTGCCAATTTGCATCAAGCAGTTCTGTGTTGACAGCAATCGCGGCTTTTGCTTTTGCGTTCTCCCAAAGAGTTGAAATAAGTGAAATAAGTCTTGCATATTCAGGATTGTTAGGTGGCAGCTGACCTATTGACCGTATTTTGGTATCATTCATATGTTGTTTAACTTTATATAGCTGTTCGCTAAAACTTTTGAGAGATTGAAAAATAAGTTCGATTCCGTTTGTAAAAGTCGGCCCTAAATGGTTACTCTGTTCTTCGCATAAAGAATCATAAGTTGCTATGGGCAAAAATAATCATTTTAGCGGATAGCTGATTTACGGTCAGGTGATAAAATTACTTGACAAGTCAAAAAAGTTTCAGTTCGTTCGAAGGAAGCAGAAGGTCGTGGACCTCAAAAAATGTGGGCGGCCTGTTTTTCTGTGGTACGTTGATAGGCCTGTCGCAAAAAAAGCGTACCTTTGCACCGTTTATGGACATATCCCGCAACGATTTTGAAATAATGGCTCCCGTCGGTTCGCGCGAGTCGCTGGCAGCTGCCTTCCAGGCGGGTGCCGATTCCGTGTATTTCGGCGTGGAAAGCCTCAATATGCGCGCCCATTCCGCCAGTCGTTTCCGTCTGGAGGATTTGCGCGAGATAGCCGCTCTCTGTGCGGAGCGTGGCGTAAAGAGCTACCTTACGGTCAATACCATTATCTATGACGAGGATTTGGACCAGATGCGAACCATTGTAGACGCGGCGCGCGAGGCCGGTATCTCGGCCGTCATCGCTTCGGACGGGGCGGTGCTGGCCTATTGCCGTACCGTAGGGCAGGAGGTACACCTCTCGACGCAGCTGAACATCAGCAATGTGGAGGCCTTGCGCTTTTATGCCGCCTTTGCCGATGTCGTGGTGCTTGCGCGCGAACTCAACCTGGACCAGGTGGCCGCTATCCATCGTGCCGCCGTGGCCGAGGGACTTTGCGGTCCGTCGGGGCGTCCGGTGCGTATCGAGATGTTCTGCCACGGGGCTCTCTGCATGGCTGTGAGCGGCAAGTGCTACCTGAGCCTGAACAACCTGGGCCACAGTGCGAACCGCGGCGAGTGCATGCAGGTATGTCGGCGTTCCTACACGGTGCGCGACCGCGAGACGGGCGTGGAACTCGACGTGGACAACAAGTACATCATGAGCCCGAAAGACCTGAAGACAATCCGTTTCATAGACCGTATGATGGAGGCCGGCGTGCGCGTGTTCAAGATAGAAGGGCGTGCGCGCGGACCTGAATATGTACGTACGGTGACGGAGTGCTACCGCGAGGCCGTCGAGGCGGTTCTCGACGGCAGTTTCGGCCACGACCAGGCCCGGCTCGACCGGTGGGACGAACGGTTGGCCACGGTGTTCAACCGCGGTTTCTGGGACGGCTATTACCTGGGCCAGCGTCTGGGCGAGTGGAGCGAAAAGTACGGCTCCTCGGCCACAGAACGCAAGGTCTATGCCGGTAAGGGCGTGAAATATTTTTCGCGGCTCGGCGTGGGCGAGTTCCTGATTGAGGCTGCCGAGGTCAGCGTGGGCGACAAGGTGCTTCTGACCGGTCCGACCACCGGCGCGCTCACCTTCCGGGTGGAGGAGATACGCTACGAACTGGAGACGGTGACCACTGCGTCGAAAGGCTGGCGCGTGTCGATTCCCGTCCCCGACAAGATGCGTCCTTCCGACAAGCTCTACCTGCTTCGTCCCGCGGCGGAAAGCTGACCGCCGTGTCCCCGCCGGAGTCCGGCGAGGCTTCTTTTTTTAGAAAATCAACCCTATAAATAAAAACAAGATTGAAAACATTTGAAGAGCTGGGCGTTTCGGCCGAAATAGTGCGTGCCGTAACCGAGATGGGCTATGTGTCGCCTATGCCCGTGCAGGAGGCCGTGATACCTTATCTGTTGGGAGTGGGCAACGACGTGATAGCGCTGGCACAGACCGGTACAGGAAAAACGGCGGCCTACGGGCTTCCGCTGTTGCAGAAGATACGCACCGGCGAACGGTGTACGCAGGCCATCGTACTGAGTCCGACCCGCGAACTCTGCCTGCAGATTGCCGACGACCTGAAAGAATATTCCAAATACATTGAGGGCCTGCACGTGCTGCCGGTATACGGCGGCTCGAGCATCGAGAGCCAGATCCGTTCGCTCCGCCGCGGCGTGCAGCTGATTGTAGCCACGCCCGGACGCCTCATCGACCTGATGGAGCGCGGTGTGGCATCGCTCGAACAGGTTGAGAACGTGGTCCTCGACGAGGCGGACGAGATGCTCAACATGGGTTTTACGGAGAGTATCGACGCCATACTGGCCGGTGTGCCCGAAGAGCGCAACACGCTGCTATTCTCGGCCACGATGAGCCGCGAAATAGAGCGGATAGCGAAAAACTACCTCCGCAATCCGCACGAGATAGTCGTAGGAAGCCGCAACGAGGGGGCCGAGAATGTCAACCACATCTATTACCTGGTGCAGGCGCGCGACAAGTATCATGCCCTGAAGCGCGTGGTGGACTATTATCCGAAGATTTATGGCATCGTGTTCTGCCGGACACGCCTCGAAACCCAGGAAGTGGCCGACAAACTCATACAGGACGGCTACAATGCCGAGGCTTTGCACGGCGAATTGTCGCAGGCGCAGCGCGACCTGACCATGCAGAAATTCCGCCAGCACCGCGTACAGTTGCTCGTGGCTACGGACGTGGCTGCCCGCGGCCTCGACGTGGAAGAACTGACCCATGTCATCAACTACGGCCTGCCCGACGATGTGGAGAACTATACGCACCGGAGCGGACGTACGGGCCGGGCCGGAAAACGGGGTACGAGTATCTCCATCATCCACGTGAAGGAGAAAGGAAAAGTACGCCTGATAGAAAAAACAATCGGCAAGTCTTTTGAACGCGGCACGCTGCCTACGTCGCAGGAGATTTGTTCGAAACAGCTTTACAAGGTAATAGACGAGCTGGAGCATGTACAGGTGGACGAGGCACAGATAGCGCCGTTCCTTCCCGAGGTGCTTCGCAAGCTCGACTGGCTGGAGAAAGAAGACCTCGTAAAGCGCCTGGTGAGCCGCGAGTTCGGCCGTTTCCTTTCTTACTATGCCAATGCGCCCGTCATCGAACAGCCTGCGGAACGCTCTGGAGCCGCCGCCTCCGAACGCCGGACGCGCGGCGAACACCGCAAGGGAACCGTAAAGGCCGAGCCGGGCTATAAGCGGCTTTTTGTGAACCTCGGCAAGCGCGACAATGTTTATGCCCGCGAAATCATCGGCCTGGTGAACCGCCACGTCAAGGGACAGATAGAAATAGGCCGCATCGATTTGTTGCCCACGTGCGCTTTCTTCGAAGTGCCCGAGGAAAATGCGGACATCGTGCTGCGCTCGATGCACGAGATACGTTACAAAGACCGGCGCGTCGTAGTGGACTACGCCGACAAGGGCGGAGCTGGCGGCGGACAGCATGCCGAAGGTGTGCGCCGCGAGACCCGCAAGCCGAAGGCCGCCGCAGCAGCGCCCAAACAG
>CATXZX010000290.1 GCA_958404085.1 uncultured Prevotellaceae bacterium
CGAAGTATTCATGTCGTCGCTTTTAGGTGGAATCCTGGGTATTCTGTTTCTGATTCCGTTCCGCAAGTATGTTGTCAAAGACATGCACGGTAAATACCCGTTCCCCGAAGCCACGGCATCCACACAGGTACTCGTATCGGGCGAAAGCGGCGGCAACCAATCCAAATTGTTGCTTTGCGCAGGTCTTGTCGGCGGTCTTTACGATTTTATCGTTGCCACATTTGCCTTATGGAACGAGTTATTCAGCAGCCGCGTCTGCGTATGGGGAAACATGGTGGCCGACAAAGCCAAGTTGGTATTCAAAATCAATACGGGTGCGGCCGTATTGGGCCTGGGATATATCATCGGACTTAAATATGCCGCTATTATCTGTTTCGGCTCCATGTTTGTATGGTGGCTGGTCATTCCGGCCATCGCCTTGTTCTTCGGCAATACGGTGATTGCCACAAGCGCAGGCAATGACATCATAGCCATGAACGCATCGCCCGAACAGCTGTTTGCTTATGCCAAGAGTATCGGCATCGGCGGTATAGCCATGGCCGGTATCATTGGTATCATCAAAAGTTGGGGCATCATCCGGAATGCCATCGGGCTGGCCGGTAAAGAATTGAAAGGAAAGATGGATGAAAGCACTGATACTCCGCGTACGGGCAAGGACATTCCTATGAAAATCATTGCCATCGGTTCGCTCATCACGATTGCGGCCATTTTCCTATTCTTCCTGTTCGGTGTCATGCAAGGAAATCTGCTTTACAGTATCGTAGGCGTAGTATTGGTGGCACTGATTGCCTTCTTGTTTACAACGGTCGCTGCCAATGCTATTGCCATTGTGGGTAGCAACCCGGTTTCGGGCATGACACTCATGACGCTGATTCTGGCTTCCATTGTGATGGTTGCGGTAGGACTGACGGGAACAAGCGGAATGGTGGCGGCACTGATTATGGGCGGCGTAGTATGTACGGCCTTGTCTACCGCAGGTTGTCTGATCACCGACCTGAAAATCGGTTACTGGCTCGGAAGTACCCCACGTAAACAGGAAACTTTCAAGTTCCTCGGAACACTTGTTTCGGCAGCGACTGTAGGTGGTGTCATTATGATACTTAACGACACGTATGGCTTTACAAGCGGACAACTTGCCGCCCCGCAGGCCAACGCCATGGCTGCAGTCATCGAACCGCTGATGAGTGGTGCCGGAGCGCCCTGGCTGCTCTATGGTATCGGTGCGGCCATTGCCATCATCCTGACCCTATGCAATGTTCCGGCCCTGGCCTTTGCATTGGGTATGTTTATTCCGCTTGAACTGAACCTTCCGCTACTCGTTGGCGGGGCCATCAGTTGGTACGTCAGTTCACGTTCTAAAGACGAATCCCTCAACAAGGCGCGCAATGAAAAAGGTACGCTCATCGCTTCAGGTTTCATAGCGGGTGGAGCGTTGATGGGGGTTGTCAGCGCGTTGCTACGTTTCTTCCACATCGACGTAACGATGTATGTGTGGAACGAAAATCCGCTCAGCCAGGTCGCATCGCTCGTTGCATACGCCCTGCTGATTCTCTATTTCGTCCGCGCGACCCTTCAGAAAAACGATTCGCAACTGAAACCCTGATATAATCAATCACACTACATTATTTATCTAATTATAATTTTATAATCATGGCAAAAAGAAGACATCTAAAAAAGGTAATCAACGGAATATGCGGCAATCTGTTTGCCAACACAGTAGCGGTCAGCCTGCTGAACAAGGAAAACCAACCTTCGCAGGCCATCGACGGAATCCTGAATGAGATATTGTGCCTGCAAAACGAATATATCGTCCGTATCAGCCATACCGAAAAAGGAAGCGAACGTGCGTTTTACGCCAAACTGCGTAAGGAATTCGAAACAAAAGTTGAACAACTCATCGAAAAGATCAAGGAACTGAACTAAAATATGTCCTTACTACAAAAAATCTGCCACTCCATTTTCTTCAAGAGAATGGGGTGGCATGAATATATAACCGTACCGTTTCGCAAGAAGTGCATCTTGTGCATTGCTCCTCATACCAGTAACTGGGATTTCATCCTCGGCGAGCTTTATTACACAGCCATCGGAAAACGGGCCAACTTCCTCATGAAAAAAGAATGGTTCTTCTGGCCGTTAGGTTGTTTCCTTCGCAAGATAGGCGGTTTCCCCGTCTACCGTGACAAAAAGAACAGCATGACGGATCAACTGGCCGAACTGGCAAAAAACAATGCGTATTTTCAGTTGGCCATCACTCCTGAAGGAACCCGGTCGGCAACGGGAAACTGGAAAAAGGGTTTTTACTACATCGCCCTCAAGGCTAATATTCCGATTCAGCTTTATGCCATCGATTACGAGAAAAAACAAATCACATGTACCAAAGAAATCATTCCGTCCGGAAATTTTGACGAGGACATGCGGGCCATCAAACTGTATTTTCAACATTTTAAAGGGAAACATCCACACAAATTTACAATCGGAGAAAATTAAATGAAACCAGATTACCGTTCCCAGAGAATGCTCGTTGTCTTTTTTCTATGCTCATTGCTGCAAATACAGGCCCAACGTATGCCGGCTACACTGGAAAGTTGCATCAAAAAATACTTCCAGACATATAAAATGCCGAATTACAGGCCGCATAATGCCATTTCGATGGTCAGCTGTAAACTGAACGAACGGGAACGTAGCCTGGATATTCATGCGAATGAGGCTTTTGCAGCTCAACCTTTTACCTCCGAATCCGTTGCTACCATCTACCGGGAACTGAAGAATGTCCTCCCGTCCGGCTACGCTAATTACAACATAAAGATATACGCGAATAAAAAAGAAATCAGTCAACTGATTCCCAATTTTCTGCGAAAAGACTACGATAAGAAACGGCTTTGGAAGAATACATATAAAGGGAAACCATGGGTACGGAACATATCGCGCCCCATCAACTGCCTGAACGGTCTGGAAAATCGCCACATTGCTCTTTGGGCCAGTCACGGAAGGTACTACAAACACCAAAAGGACGAGTGGGTATGGCAACGCCCCAATCTGTTCGGAACGAACGAGGACTTATTTACGCAGACCATCGTCGTCCCGTACCTTATGCCCATGCTCGAAAATGCAGGAGCCATTATCTATTCGCCCCGCGAACGGGATTGGCAGACCAATGAGGTAATCGTAGACAACGATACGCCTGTCGCTAACGGCCAATACCTCGAAACAAGCCACACGCACACCTGGGAAACAACGGATAAGGCCGGTTTTTCTTCAAACGGTCAAGTATTTTGTGATATGGAAAATCCATTTGCCAACGGTACGGCCCGTTGCATCCAGACTACCAGGCGAAAATCAAAAACGGCCTCGTGTACGTGGATTCCCAATATACCGCAAAGCGGTCCTTATGCCGTATACGTTGCGTACCAGACCCTATCCAACAGCACGGATAACGCCCTTTATACGATTTATCATAAAGGAGGAAATACGCAATTTCACGTAAACCAGCAAATGGGTGGGGGCACATGGGTTTACCTGGGAACTTTTGAATTCGAGAAAGGAATAAATTCGTCCAACCGTGTAACCCTGACCAACGAGAGCCATACGTCCGGTGTCGTAACTGCCGATGCCGTACGCTTCGGAGGAGGTATGGGGAATATTGCCCGAAGCAAAGTAAAAGGAGAAGAAACGACCAG
>CATXZX010000291.1 GCA_958404085.1 uncultured Prevotellaceae bacterium
AGCGCCTTTACTCCGGCATAGAGACGTGCGTCCTCGCCCTTTTGCGAACGGCAGGGCCACATCCAGTTGGCCGAGAGCGATACGCTGTCGAGGCCTTCGGACAACGGGGCCCATACCAGGTTTGTAAGCGATTCGGCCACGGAGAGCTGCGAACCGGCTGCGGGGTCGGCCAGGCCGGCCTGCGGAGCATGCCCGATGGCGGTTGCTATACCGGCTTTTCCGCGGTAGTCGAGTGCCACGACACCGCAGTCGCTCAGGGGCAGTTGCAGTTCGCCCTGGCATTGCTGCCGTGCCACTTTGCCTGTTACCGAACGGTCTACCTTGTTGGTCAGCCAGTCTTTGCAGGCTACGGCCTCAAGGCGGAGTACATTGGCTACGTAATCCTGGATGCAAGTGGCATCGTACGTCGCGTCGCGGTAGGTGCGTGTCACGGTTTCGTCCACCATGACCGTTTTGGGGGAGTGGCCGAACATCTGTGCTACGTCCAGGTCGAACGGCTTTACGCCATCGGCCTGTTTGAACGAGAAGTGTGCGTCGCCGGTCGTCTCGCCCACAATGTACATCGGAGCCCGTTCGCGTTCTGCTATCTGGCGTACGTGTTCGATGTGTTCCTCCTGAATCAGGAGACCCATGCGCTCCTGGCTTTCGTTGGCAATGATTTCTTTGGCCGAAAGCGTCTTGTCGCCGATGGGTAGTTTGTCCATCTCAATGAGTCCTCCACATTCTTCTACGAGTTCGGAGAGGCAGTTTACGTGGCCGGCCGAACCATGGTCGTGTATGGATACCACCGGATTGACCTCTTCTTCGCAAAGGGCGCGGACCAGGTTGTTGGCACGTTTCTGCATCTCGGGGTTGGCGCGCTGTACGGCGTTCAGTTCGATGCCGCTGCTGTAACGTCCGGTGTCGACCGACGAAACCGAACCGCCACCCAGTCCGATGCGGTAGTTCTCACCGCCTACTACAACGACCTTGTTACCTTTTTCGGGCGTACCTTTCAGGCAGTCGCGCTTTGTTCCGTAACCGACACCTCCGGCCAGCATGATGACTTTGTCATAGCCGTATTTTTCATTGTTCTCCTGATGTTCGAAGGTCAGGACAGAACCCGTGATGAGCGGTTGCCCGAATTTGTTGCCGAAGTCCGACGCTCCGTTCGATGCCTTGATAAGAATTTGTTCGGGTGTCTGGTAAAGCCATTTACGTACGGGGAGAATGTTTTCCCAAGTGTGCCCCTCGCCGCTGCGCGGATAGGCAGTCATGTAGACGGCCGTTCCGGCGATGGGCCATGAACCGACACCGCCTCCCATACGGTCGCGGATTTCGCCGCCCGTACCGGTCGATGCACCGTTGAAGGGTTCGACCGTTGTGGGGAAATTGTGGGTTTCGGCTTTCAGCGAGATGACGGATTCAATGTCTTTGATGACGAAATAGTCGCTTGTGGCATGTTCCATGGGAGCAAACTGCTCCACGACGGGCCCCTCTGAGAAAGCGACATTGTCCTTGTATGCGGAGATGATTTTGTGCGGATTTTCTTGCGTCGTTTTTTTGATCATGGCAAAGAGTGACGATTCCATCTCTTTACCGTCGATGATGAATGTTCCGCCGAATATCTTGTGGCGGCAGTGTTCCGAGTTGATTTGTGCGAACCCGAACACCTCGGAATCGGTCAGTTGGCGGCCAAGTTGTTTTTCCACACCGTGCAGGTATTCGATTTCGGCGGGCGAAAGGGCCAGACCCTCTTGTTCGTTGTACGTGTCGAGGTCTTCGATGTACTGAATGGGGGCGGGTTGTATGTTGATGGTAAAGATGTCCTGATTCAGCCCTTTATACATGCGTTGCAGCATGGGGTCGTATTCCGCGTTTTCGTCGGCAACGGGAAAATATTCTTCGATACGCGAAATTCCGTGAAGGTTCATGTTTTGCGTTATCTCAACGGCATTTGTACTCCACGGTGTGACCATTTCGCGACGGGGACCGATGAAGTAGCCGGTCAGGTTCTCTTCTTTTTCCGGTTGCGCGTCTCCGTATAACCAACAGAGTTCATTTGTCTCTTCCTGGCTCAGTGCATGATCGGTTTCCGTAGCGATGATGCTGGAACCGGGAGTTCTGAAAAATAAGATCATATCAGTCTGCTTTAAAGTATTATATAGAATTGCTGCAAAGGTAAGTAAAATAGCCCGAATAGAAGCATACGGAACTTTCGTTTTTACGTTTGCGGGGCGAAATAAAAGGATATTCGGACACTATCGGACCGGTAGGAAGTCGTCGGACGGAGGACGATGGTTCGAGAAAGCCCCCACTTCCGTGACATGCGTGTGTGAACGGAAGGAGTGGGGGCGACGGTGCGGCGAAAAAGCGGCCTTGTTTTTCAAAATAGATGCGGGATATTTCAAAAAACGAGGCTCGGTATTTCGTGTAGCAAGGCGATGCGGAATATTTAGTATAAGATGTAAATAAAAACGACTGATTCGTACAAAAAAATACAGGTAAAAGATTTTATATGAAGTGAAATGTTTAATTTTGCATATATCTTGAAAAATAATGGAGCAACAATAAGAGAAATAATAGAACATGTAAAAAACAGTATTTATACCTATAAACGGATAATTATGATGAAAAAAATTAAGAACTGGTGCCTTGTGGCACTTTCAATCGCTATGTTTTCGGCATGTAGCGATGGTGATGATGCTTCTCCGGTGACTCCTCCCGACGAAAAGCCGGATACGGAAATAAAAGGAGAAATGAAAAGTAAATTGTTGTCGGGCGTTGTGAGGGATACGGACGGAAATCCGTTGTCCGATGTTACGGTGAAGTCCGGTTTGTCGACCAGTACGACAAACGAGGCCGGCCTGTTCTCTTTCGATAAAGTAAACGTCGTGTCCGGCCGCATGGTGGTTCGTTTTTCGAAAGACGGCTATTTCGATGTGGTACGTTCCTTGACTACTGAAGAGGCGTGGGATGTGGTACTTTGTAAAAAAGAGAATAACGACATCAGCCAGAGCATTGCTTATGCTTCATCGAAAGCGCAGGAATTGAAAGCCGCCAAAATGAAAATCGAAATGCCCGAAGACGGTTACATGGTCGATAAGACCGGAAAACCTTTTACCGGACAGGTGAATGCCGAAGTGGTCTATCTGGATCCGAATAATGAAAATTTTGCGGAGATGATGCCAGGCGGCGATTTGTCGGCCATACGCAGCGACGGAAGCGATGCGAAGTTGCTTTCTTACGGTATGACGGCGGTAAACATGACGGATGCGAATGGTAACAAACTTCAGTTGAAGGAAGGTGCTTCGGCCACCCTGACATTCCCCATTCCGGAGGGAATGGACGAGAACCTGCCCGCGTCGATTCCGCTGTGGAGTTTTAACGAGGCAACCGGCGTATGGGAAGAAGAAGGCGTGGCTACGTTGCAGGGCGATGTGTACGTGGGCCAGGTGAAGCACTTCTCGTGGGTAAACCTCGATTATCCCGAAGAACAGGCCGTGGTAGAGGGATATGTGAAGGACGTAAACGGCAAACCGGTCAAGAACGTGCGTCTCCACATCGGACAGGTATCGCTGAAAACGGATGACAGAGGATATTACCGTCAGGATGTAGTTGCGGAAACACCGTTTGACATCATCGTAAAATCGCAGAATTATGGCAATTATCGGAATGAATACAGAAAGCGTGTAC
>CATXZX010000292.1 GCA_958404085.1 uncultured Prevotellaceae bacterium
AACCGGTTATTTCCTATTTCTCCGGTGGCAGCCAGCATGCCGAGAGCAATGGGCAGGTCGTAGCCGGAACCCTCCTTGCGCAGGTCGGCAGGGGCCAGATTAACAACAGTATGGCAGCCGGGATAATGGAACTGGCTGTTGTTTAACGCCGGCAGAATGCGTGTAAGGCTTTCACGCACAGAGTTATCGGGAAGTCCGACAATGTAGGTTTTCGAACCGGGCCTTACATCGACCTGGACTTCGACAAGGCGGGCATCCAACCCGTTGACAGCTGCGGTAAATAGGCTTACAAGCATAATGAAAATGAGGGTTGTTTGATAGAGAAACTTAGGGAAACATTTTCTTGAGAAGCTCTTCCAGCTTTTTTTCGCTCAGGTCACGCCCTACGATAGTCCCCGTGGAATCTACGAGAACATTTCCCGGAACATTGTGTTGGCCTATCTGCGTAACAATCGGCGATTCCCAACCCATTCCGTCACAGATGACCTGACCTGGCAAGGAATCGTATCGCAACGTTTTGACACATCGCGTCGAATCATAGTCTACGGCAATGCAGACGAAGCCTATTTGTTTTTTCTGATCGGCGTATTTCGAGGCAAGTGTGCGGAGATTGTTGAAACGATGGCTGTTCCAACTGCTCCAGAAATAGATCAGGTACGGATTTTTGTTCAGTGTCCGATTGCTTACGGAGTCTCCTGAAAGAGAAAGAAGGCGGAACTCAGGCATTTTATTCCCTGGACCGTATTGTAAACAAGCGGTCAGGCGGACGGCTATTTGCTGGATTTGTTGATTGTGAGGCTGAGCCTGTGAAAGTTTTTTCAGTTGTTTGTAGAGTTCGCTTGTGGAATCGGTCGGGTTCAGGGCGTGGAACAGTTGGAACCAGGCGGCTAACGATGCGTATCGGTCTGGATTTTTTTGAATGAAGCCTGTAAATTCTTTTTTTCTTTCATTCGTTTTTTTATTGCTGGTCTGTAACCACAACTCGGTGAAGGCATCGTTTTCGTCAGTACCTGTTACGCTGACTTTTCCCAACTGGTTGATGTTTCCTTCGATCTTGATTTTTTTCCCGGGCTCGAGTATGATGGGGCGGCGGGTCAGGTTCGGATACAGTAGGAAGGCCACGCATGGATTCTTCAGGTCCCGCTCGAAATCGAATTTTCCGTCCTTGATTTGAATCGTGTCCATGCGGTTCCATACATCGGGGGCTATAAGGTAAAATTCTCCGTTCTTATAATTCTCGAAGTGGCCTGTAATGCGTGTTTTTTCCTTGTCTGTTCCGCAGGACAGAAGGATAAGGGTCGTAAGAAAATAGGCTGTCAGTTTTCTCATGACGTGTTTTAGTTTGTTTTTCGTCGGATAAAAAAGAAGCATCCCTGCCCTTGCAACATTCAGGCTGTTGCTCAGCAGGGATGCTCTGATTATGAATAAAGACTCTATGACAATGATGATATTGTCGCGCCTTTATTATTCTACAATGCTTTTGAATGATGCATTATCAGCCATTTTTGCAAATTCCAAATCTACAGCTGCGCGTTTTGCGTAAGAACGATCTTTTGCAATGGCATCTTTCAGGTTCGAAATGGCAAGAGTCTGGTTGTTCATGCGTGCTGCAACAATTGCCTGCAAGTAACTTGTCGTAGCATCCGGAGTTGTGATACCGGACAGCGTAGAAGCGGCTTTTGCGTAGTTACGGTTCAGGATCTGAGCCAAAGCTGCACTGTTGCTCTTCGTGTTGCCGAAGGTGTTTTCAGCCTGAGAATAGTTACCTTTGGCGATATAGAGGTTACCGAGAATCTCGTTCAGCGAATTAGCGCCGTTTGCTTTAGCCAAATAGCTTTCAGCGGCAGCAACGTTGCCTTCTTTCAGAGCAATGAGACCGAGGTTTGCATTTACTTCTGCGGCATCGCTCTTCACGCGGCTGGCGCGTTCGAAATTCTGTTTGGCAGCAGCGAGATCACCGCTTCTGTATGCCTGCTCACCCAGGTTGTTAAATGCACGGTAATCGTTGGGGTAAAGTTGAGCTGCGGCCTTGTAAATCGCAGTTTTCTCAGAAGCGCTGTTCGTCAGCGTAGCAGCGTAAAGAAGTTCCTCGATGCTCAGTTTAGAAGCGTCGCTCTTGAACTGTTCTTTGATTTCGTCATCCGAACGTCCGATCAAATCGTAATTGATAGAAAGGCGTGCGCGACGCAACTGGGGAAGAACCTCGTCAGCAAGTTCCTTGAATGCTACGGAGATGTTGCGAATTTGTTTTTCGCGTTCTTCCGGATCTTTGTACATGGAGAGTACACGCAAGATAAGGTCTTTGTCCTGAATGTTGGAGGCAGCAACCAGTTCCTGGAAGCCTTCCCAGTCTTCAGCGGTGTACTTCGTGTCTACGTTAGCATCGAATTTGATTTTCTTCAATTCGCTGTTTACGTATTTCGTAGAGTTCTTTTCACGCTGAGAAGCCAGTTTTTCGTTGAGGCTGTAACCACCGTCAGGAGAAGCATAAGCCGAAACTTCAATATTGTTGAGGGCTTTGCGTTTCTGGTCGTTCTGAATGTCACGCAGTGTCTGGATGAAATCCTGGATTGAGGTACTTTTCAGTTCACTGGTACGGATGTTGGCCTGCTGAATGAGGAATTTGATATTAGCCTGCTGCTTCTGGGCAATGATACGTTCGAAAGCGTCAGCAGCGTATGCGGGATTTGTAGAATTGAGCGCATTAGCCAAAAGAAGAGAGGTCGAAACGACACCGTCTGCGACTTTCAAATCTTTGAGTTTGACAGCTTTTTTACCCACACGTGCTTTTTTATCAGTACCTGTTGTCCCGTACGAAGGCGGAAAAGACCGTGTCGGCCGAAAGGGTAATCATCGATAAGTATAATAGCCTGCGGCAGTTTTTTACCGAGGTCGGCAATGGCGACTTCGGTCCGGTCGGCAAACTGACGGAACTCGCCGCCGAACTTGAACGGCGTTATAACCTGAGGCCGAACGAGATTCCCGAGAAACTTGTCGAATATCTTTCGGGCAAAAAGACGGCCGACCCGGAACAACGTAGACGCAATCTGATGGAAGACCGGTTGAAGTTGCGCTTGCAAAGGGCGGTTCGACGCAGAGACCGGTATAAGGATGACCGGAAGAAGATAGGGGACAAAGAGAACAAGTATGCCAAAAAAAACTATACGGATGTCCGCCACGGAGCGTTGGCCCGTTATCTGTCGGAGTCGCTCATCGAATGGCAACCGACGGAGAAGAACGGACAGGATAAACTGACCGGATTGAATTTCAGTGTTCTGCAGGCTGAACTGGCAACGTTCAATAGTCCGGAAAAATACGGATTGATAAAGCAGATGCTACAGTCTGCCCGCTTGTTGGACGGGGCCATTGCTCATCCGTTCCTCAGTAAGTTGATGAAACACAATATCCGGAACGTAGAAGAGTTCTATTTGTTCTATTTGAATGAAGAGATCAACTACCTTAAAACCTTGTTCGAAATAACGTATAAGGGCAAACGGCGCGAAGACGCAACCATCGATTTTGACAAGACCCGCCTGAAGGATGGTGCCGAGGCTGTCAACATCCCGTTTATCCGGGGAAAGGCGCGTTGGGAAAAACGGACGCAGGACAAAGAATTTGTCACCCGTTTCAACCAAATCTATCCCGAAGGCCTGAG
>CATXZX010000293.1 GCA_958404085.1 uncultured Prevotellaceae bacterium
GACAATATTGTGCCATTCCGTTCTTTCCGGAACGTGTACTCCGTTGGGCAGTGTATAGGAGCGTTCGGTCGTTGCTAACGGAAATGTTGCGACGGCGATACCGTTGTCTATATATCGGACATCCGGATCGCGTCCCACATTTCCTATAAGCATTACCCTGTTCAGAGACATTCCGTATATTTTTTATCTGATTCTGTCTGCCGCTCTTACCAACTGTTCGTCCTTGTAGATGCGTTTTTTAGCCATGAAGCAGAGAATACCGCTGATGAGCGGGAATGTAGCAAACATGGACGGAGTCATATCAGCCAAAAAACCTTTGGCCTGGCTGGTAGCAATCATGAGGACATAGTAGAATAGCAACAGAATCATACAGAGGTTGCACAACTGCATTTGTCTTTTCCGCACTTTATACATAAAAATGGTATATCCCATGGTTGCGACAATGGCAATTAGCAGAATGGCCGACAAAATGTATGGGAAAAACTCCGATACCTCGTTTTGACGGAAAGAGTAATTGTACAATGTGGCCATCAGTTTGTTATCGAGAACGACATACGAAACCGGTTCGAACGTTGCAACCAATAACAGAATCATGGCCAGCAACAAATAGAGACTTTGAATGCGCTGTATCATATTCGTGTGTGTGCGGAATCCTTATACCTTATTTATAAGTTTTCTTTGGCCGGATTGCGGTAATAGATTTTTCCGTCCAGAAATTCTTTGGCTGCAATCAGTGTAGGTTTCGGCAATTTCTCGTAATAACGTGAAATTTCGATTTGTTCGCGATTTTCAAAGACTTCTTCCAGGTTGTCGTTGTACGAGGCAAATTCCTGTAATTTTTTTGACAAGTCCTGTTTCATTTCAACAGCAATCTGGTTCGCGCGCTTGCTCATAATTGCTACGCTCTCATACAGGTTGTCTGTACCTTCACAAAAGTCCATGAGGTTATGGGTAACAGTGTTTGTGGGAGCGTTTGTCTTTTTATAATCCATTTTCTGTCTGATTTTTATTTTTTACATTCTTCATTGCTTTCTCATAGATTTCCTTTGCTTCTTTTCCGTATTTTGATTCGGGAAACTCGTTTGTGAATCCATAATATTCGTCGATTGCATTGTGGAAACGTTCTTCTTTTTTCGATTCGATACTTTGGACAGCCAACAGGTATTTAGCCTTGAGTATCAGGATGGAGAAGTCCTCCCTTCGGGTCATGTACGGATAGTCGCGCATGGCGTTTTCGGCTGTTACGATGCATGCTTCGAAATTGCTGCCTCCGAAACTGCAATTCATGAAATAGCCGCCTAAATCAAAATATAATTTCGCTGACAGATATTCTTTGTCTATCAGTTTGTCCTGTAAGGCAAAAATCAATTTGTGTGCTTCTTCTTTCAGGTGGGAGTCCGGGTAGAATTCCAGGAAATTCTGCAATTCCGTTACCGCTTCGTACGTATCCGTTTGATCCAACTTAGGTTCTGGGGTACACATGTAGAGGGATTTACCGCAGTAGAAACGTGCTTCTTCGTTGTAGAGTCCGCGCGGATAGCTTTGGTAATATTTTCTAAAGAACGAGGCCGACGATACATAGTCTTTCGCTTTGTAGGCACTCATGGATAGCAGGTAAAGCGATTCTTCGCCTTTTTCGGTTCCTTTCATGACAGCCAATACATCCTGTAATATCATGATAGCCTTGTTATATTGCCCGCATGTATAATACTGTTTGGCTGCTTCATACTTGTATTCGTAATCAGCGTTTTTGAGTACAGCCGTGTAGTCACCGCATGAGGCAAATAAAAAAAGTGAAAAAGCGAATATTGCGACTATTTTCCGGTTCATTTCCCTATTTTAAGTTGCAAAGTTAGAAAATCAATGTCAAATGACCAACAAAAACAAGTTATTCTTTTTATTCAGGGGCCTTTTTCGGTTCGCGAAATGTATCTTCTAAAATTTATATCCGAGGGTAAGCATTACCTGGTGTTTGTCAAGGTTTACTTTGCTCGGCGTAGCCTGGTTCGGTTCGTTGCTGTACTCCCTTTGTGTGTTGAACGGATAGAATGTACCGTTTTGCTGGGTAAACTGATAGGCCATGTCCAGGTAGAAGTGCGAGGTTCTGTAACCTAATCCGCATGTGTACCGGTTGATGTCCGACAGGTTCATGTAGTTCGACTCGGATGCATAGGTGACGGACGGGCTGTTGTTGAACAGGTTCAGGTAAGCCGATTTGCCGAATGGTGCCGATACATGGTTGTAGCCGGCTCTCAGCGAGATGTTGTCGCTCAGCCGGGCTTCGGCCCCCAGTTTGAAGGTGCTGACCCCTTTAAGGTGGCGGCGGCTTTCCCTGCGCAGTTCGTTGTCATCCGTTTCGTAGTCGCCCCAGTACCAGTCTACATCGTCGTATGTGACTTTACAGGTGGAGTAGTCTGCGTATTCGTATTCTGCACCGAGGGCCAGTACGGAACCTATCGTATGTCCCAGGCTGATATTGAATTTCCAGGGAGTAATCAGGTTGTAGCTGTTTCCTTCAATCATTCTGTTGGAACGGTATAACTTGTCCGAACCGTATAGTGCCTGTATGTAACTGTTGAATTCGTTGCGCAGGCTGTAATAGGTAGGTGTGGATACCGAGAGGCCGATTCTGAATGGCGACTCTTCGATGGGACGGACAATGGTGCCTATTTTGACGTCGAAAGCGCTTCCGTGCAGGCTACGGTTGTTTACTAACGAATAGTTTGCACCTCCATTTACATCGAGCGATTCCTGGTAAATGGAGTAATTGTCCATATCGACGCTGTATGCTCCGATGGTCAACCCCAGGTAGAGCATGTCGTTTATGTTGCACGAAAAGTTGAAGTCAAAAGCCTGGATGCTTCCCGACTGGGCTTTGCGGTAGCGGTTCGACAGGGCGTTGAAGTATCCCCAGTCCGGATAATAACCGTTTTCGTCGGCTTCTCCGATGGGCGAAATGAGATAGGTGTCATAGCCTTGGAAGGCAAAGGGCACGTAGTTCTCGCCCCATGCGTAGGCTAAGTCTGCCATTTGCCATGTTTGTGAGGCACCGGGTACTTGTTGGCCGATGTTCAGCAACTGGTTGAAATCTTTTTTCTTGTGGTAGTTGAAGCCGAAATTGAAGAAGCGGACTGTACCCGTCTGTTCGTAGGGAAGCGAGTAGACGAATCCGATGTTGTCGAAGGACAGGTATGTGGGATTTTGCCCGTCGAACTTTTCTCCTTTGTCAAGGTTCATCAGACTGAACGACGTGACCACTTCGCTACGTCTGTACAGACCGATTCCGGCCGGATTCGTACCCATGACGGATATGTCGGCTCCTAGGGCGCTCATGGCGCCACCCATGCCCACATAACGCGCGGTTCCGTTCAGGTCGTTGGTCGTCAGCGATTCCATCTGGTAGATGTCTTGTCCGAATGTAGGAGCGACAGATAAAAACAGAGTCGCAGCAAATAAAAGACAGCCTTTTCGTATCATAATTTAATTCGTTTTCGTTTGGTTGAATGATAATTAGCGTCTGCCACCACCAGTCCTTCCTCCGCCGGTTCTGCTACCACCGAGCGAAGGACTGCTGGGACGCATAGAGGGGGAGGATGGCCGCATGGATGGACGCGAGACGGGGCTTTGGCGCATGTTGGACGTGTTTTCCC
>CATXZX010000294.1 GCA_958404085.1 uncultured Prevotellaceae bacterium
ACTCCAACGGCGCATGGGCACCGACCATGGCTCTTTCATTCATCAACATGCCTCTTCTTGCCTACATCCACGAGATTGAACGCCCGGTCCTCCTTATCCACGGCGAGAAAGCCCATTCGCGCTACTTCAGCGAAGATGCGTTCAAACGGTTGACCGGTGCCAACAAGGAACTGCTGATTATTCCGGAAGCCAACCATACGGATTTGTACGACCGTAAAATCCCGTTCGACACACTGGAGGCCTGGTTCGACAAGCACCTGAGATAGCCGTTTCCGGCCGCCTCTTCTTCCACACTCACACAACGCCCTCCGCACATACCGCCCGCTGCGTATGTACGGAGGGCGTAACGAATAAAAGGACGAAAGATACACTATTCTTCATCTCACGAATTTCTAAAATTCATAAACCCGGTAAGACGAAACGCCGGGCGCATCTGCGCACAAACGGCACGGAGTTATTTTCAAAAAGTTCCCAGCTATTTGAAAATAACTCCGTGCTTTTTGTCCGGACGGCCACAACAAACAGGAACGGTGCCGCCCGAAACGCCACCCCGTCCCACCCCATCGCACGGCAAGCGGACTAAACCGCTGAAAACCGTCCGGAGCAGCCCGCGAAAAGGCCGGCTCAAGATTTTATCTTTGCTTTTAAAAGTTTTTTTTCGCGTTATTCATTATCTTTGCACTATGAAAGTGTTGACAGCCACACAACTGAAAGAGCTCGATGCCTACACCATAGCACACGAGCCGGTAGAATCCATCGACCTGATGGAACGTGCCTCCCGAAAAATGACAGATGCCATTATCCAAAGATGGCCTTCCACTACACCCGTCAAGGTATTTGCCGGACCGGGTAACAACGGAGGCGATGCGCTGGCCATATCGCGTATGTTGTCGGAAGCCGGATACCGGACAGAAGTATTCCTGTTCAATCCGGGCGAACGCCTGAGCGCTGAATGCGAGACGAACCGCCAGCGCTTGGAACAGTGCAGCAACGTGTCATTCAACGAAATCCGTTCGCAGTTCGAGCCTCCCGCCCTCTCGGCGGACGACCTAGTTATAGACGGTCTGTTCGGTACTGGACTGAACAAGCCCTTGAACGGCGGTTTCGCCGCATTGGCCAAGTACATCAACGCATCGGCCGCCCGCGTCGTAGCCATCGACATTCCCTCCGGACTCATGTGCGAAGACAATACATACAATGTCCGTAGCCACATTGTCCGGGCCGACCTGACCCTGACGGTCCAACTGCCCAAACTGGCGTTTCTGCTGGCCGACAACGAGGCTTATACGGGCGAAATCGAACGCATCGACATCGGGCTTCACCCCGAGGGTATCGCCTTGGCCGCAGCCGAATACAGCATTCTGGAAGAGGCCGAGATGAAAAGCCTGCTGAAGAAGCGGCCCACCTTCGGCCATAAAGGGACATTCGGCCACGGCCTGCTCGTGGCAGGCTCTTACGGTATGGCCGGAGCGGCCGTCCTGGCCGCACAGGCCTGTCTGCGTAGCGGCATCGGCAAAGTCAGCGTACACACGCCGGCCTGCAACCTGCCCGTTCTCCAGTACTGCATCCCCGAAGCCATTGTCCGCGCCGACGTACACGACCATATTTTCACCCAACCGGAAGACACCCATCCCTATGCGGCCATGGCCATCGGTCCGGGACTGGGACAAGACCGCGAAACGGAGATAGCCTTCATCGAACAGGTACGCCATGCACAAGCGCCGCTGGTCATCGATGCCGACGGACTGAACATCATGGGCGACCACAAAGGCTGGATTCAGCAAATTCCCAAGAACGCTATCCTTACCCCGCACCCCAAGGAGATGGAACGTCTGGCCGGAAACGCCATCGACTCGTATGCCAAGCTCTCGCAAGCACGCGAAATGGCCATGCGGTACCAGTTCTACATTCTATTGAAGGGACATTACACTGCGATATGCACCCCGGGAGGCCACACCTACTTCAATCCGACCGGAAACGCCGGTATGGGCACGGCCGGAAGCGGCGATGTTCTGACGGGAGTCCTGCTGGCGCTGCTGGCACAGGGATATTCGCAGGAAGATGCCTGCCGGTTGGGCACTTACCTGCACGGGCTGGCCGGCGACCTGGCCGCCGAACAGTTGGGACAGGAGAGCCTCATCGCTTCCGACATCATCCGTTTCCTTCCTGAAGCATTCAAACAACTCCGAAAATAACAGCGAATGAAAAAAAACGCTTTACTTTTATTGGCAGCCTGCTGCTCGATGGCTGCGACAGCCCAAACAACAGTAACGGACTATAAACCGGGCATCACCCCCGAGGGCATCACATACTACCTGCCGCGTACCGAACTCGTCATTACGATAACGGCAACCAAGACCGAATACATTCCGGGAGATTTCAGCGCCTATGCCTCGCGTTTTCTCCGCCTGAAAGACGTCACGACCGAGGCACGGACCGAATGGAAGCTGAACGACATCAGCATGCAGGTACGGGGAATTCCCGACAAGAACAAACTATACACCATCCAACTCAAGCCGAAAACGGTCGCTCCGCTGGTGGGGATGACGCCGAGCGGCATTCTGTGTGCCATCAACGCCAACGCCGACACCAAAGAAGCCGACACGCCGCTGCCTCAGCCCGTTGTGAAGACGAGTAAGCTGAATCCGCGCGATTTCCTGACCGAAGAAATCCTGTCGGCCGGCAGCAACGCGAAAATGGCCGAACTGACGGCGGCCGAAATCTACGACATCCGCGAAAGCCGTACCCTGCTGAGCAAGGGCGAAGCGGACTTCATGCCCAAAGACGGCGAGCAACTGAAACTTATGATACAGAATCTTCAGACACAGGAGGAGGCTCTGCTGCAACTCTTCAAGGGAAAAACAATCGAAACGACACAAAGTTTCCGCCTTACCTACACGCCGGAGCAAGAAACAGACCGGGAAATCCTTTTCAGGTTCTCCAAAGTGCTGGGAGTCGTAGAGAAAAACAACCTGGCGGGAAGCCCCGTATACATTCGCATTGCGGACCAGAAAACGCTCCCGGACATCGCAGCCGAAGCAACAGCGAAAAAGAAAAAAGAAGTCAACGACGTGCGTTATACACTGCCCAGCGAAGTGACAGTAACCGTATTCACGCCGCAAAAGGAGCTGTTGAAAAAAACTATCCCGATGGGACAGTTCGGACGCGTCGAACACCTGGGCGGCGACTTGTTCAACAAAATGTCGAACACCCGCGTATTTCTGGACCCGACGAACGGAGGAATCCGGAAAATAGAGGCCCCCACGCCGCAATAAGCCTGACATCCTTACAATGACAATAACAAGAATGAAAATCAATGCCCTTATCTTTGCCGTAACGGCCCTATTCTATACAGACGCAACAGCCGCTACGCGCAAATACTACATGCGGGAATTCGGCATCACTCCCGGCAACAAGGAAAATGTGGCCCCGCTGATAAGCACCGCACTGCAAAAAATCAAAAGCGAAACAAAGGCAAACGACAAAACTGTCCTCGTTTTCGAAAAAGGTACGTACGAATTCCATCCGAAAGGGGCGGAAGAACATATCTACTACATTTCCAATCACGACCAAGACAACCCTAAAAAGGTCGGTATCGCGCTGGAGAACTTCAAGAACCTCACG
>CATXZX010000295.1 GCA_958404085.1 uncultured Prevotellaceae bacterium
ATTCCGTAATGTTGCACTTGCTGGTTGACTCTACAGCCTTTGTCAGCTTGCCTTTGTTGTATGCCTTCTCCAGCCTGCGTATGCCCTTATCACGGTTGTAGGCGTCCTTACGGGCACGGTCGGCCGTATAACCCACCAGCAGACGGCGATTCCCATCCTTATCATACTCCACCATCTCACCCTCGGCCTTAGGCTGCTCCAATATCCAACGCTTTACCTCCTCGCTCTCATTCTTGATTCTCGCACCTATTATATATTTGTACCCGAGGCTTTCCAGTTCGGCGATGTTGTCCTTGGTCATCAGTCCTGAGTCGGCAACGATGATGAAGTCCCCAAGACCATACTTGTCGGCAAAGCCTCTTACCACCGGCAGCATCGTGTGCCCCTCGTACTTGTTGCCCTCATGGATTGAGTATGCCAGCGGGTAGCCGCCTTGGCTTACTAACAGGCCGAGGATAATCTGCGGGTTGCTGTGCCGGCCCTCTTTCGAGAAGCCACTCTTCCGAAGTTCGTCCTCTCTGTCTGCCTCGAGGTAAAGCGTGGTCACGTCATAGAACAGCACGCCGATGGTGCCGCCAAACAGTCCGGCTGTGTGCCTCACGCTGATGTCCTGCACTATCTCATGCTGGCGGCCGCTCAGCTTGTCAAGGTAGCGGTATATGCGTGAGAGGTCAACGTCCTCGTCGAAGTGGTTCTTGAGATACTCCACCGTGGCGGCCTTGCTCGCGGGATAGGACAAACGGGACTTCACCAGCTTGCGGAATATGTCGTCATCTATGCGGTTGAAGCCTACACGGTCAAACACTCGGTCAAGTATCAGGTCGGAGCCGTTGAGCAGGATGTTGCTCACGTTGGAGAGCACACATTCCACCTCGGCAATCTCACGCTCGCATTCTTGACGCTCCTCACCGAACAAATCCAACCGTGGATGACGGCGGGACTGTTCACGCTCTATCCACTCCCTGCCTTTGGATACGAGGCTGTCAACCTCTGACTGGTCACGGGCAATGCCTATGGTTGTCAGCTCACTATAACGCCCCTTTATCTTTTCTGCGACAACTACACTTATGGTACCAGAGCGATTCTTCTTTTTCTTGATATACATATCATTTTTTGCTTTGCGTACCCCAAAATCAGGGTATGCAAAAATACAAATAATTGTTTATCAACAAGATACAAAGTCAACTGTTCTTAAGTGACGAAGTCAGGAGGCCAAGGGAAAAACTCAATTTTTATACGCCAACGGAAGTCTTTTTCAAAAATATTTCGTAATGTTGCACTTGCTGGTTGACTCTACAATTGAAGAATTTTTGACTTGTCAAACAATTTTATCACCTGACCGTAGAGCGGCTGTCCGCTAAAATGGCTATTTTTGTGCATGGTTATTGAGTTTTGTTTGGCGACAGCTAAATAACCGAAAAGGACTGACTTTTGCAAAGGGAATCAGTCCTAATTTTATCTCGATTCAAAAATTTTTATCGGACAGCAATAAATCCAAAATAGGAACCATCATATGCCGAACGGCACATACGGTGGTGTGAGAGGTCGGTAAACGTGAAAGTAGAAGATAAACACCTATGATTAGCGTCTACCTCCTACTCGATTCGGTCACAAAACTTTTTCCGGATAACTATAAAAAATTTTATTGTTCCAATGCACCGATAATTTCGGCCACGCTATCACATCCATGCGCATCCAGCCATGCATCTATACCTTCTATCACCTTTATGGTAACAGTAGGATCTATAAAATTCGCCGTTCCGATTTCGATTACCGACGCTCCAGCCATCATGAACTCTATTGCATCTGTCGCATTCATTATACCACCTAATCCAACTATGGGGATATTTATAGCTTGCGCAACCTGCCACACCATCCGCAGAGCGATCGGTTTAACAGCAGGCCCAGAAAGTCCTCCTGTACCAATACTCAGCAACGAACAACGTTTTTCAATATCAATAGCCATTCCCATCAGTGTATTTATCAACGATACGGCATCTGCACCCGCATCCTCCACACTTCTCGCTATTGCTGCCACATCCGTTACGTTAGGAGAAAGTTTCACAATTATCGGCTTAGGATATACTCGACGAACAGCCTGTACAACAGATGACGCGCCCTCACATGTCACACCAAAAGCCATACCTCCCTGTTTAACATTCGGACACGAAATATTCAGTTCTATGGCCGGAATATTTTCAAGTTCCGCTATACGACTAGCGCACTCTGCATAGTTCTCAGGCGAAGAACCTGAAACATTAACTAGCACATTCGTATCAATATCTTTAATCTCCGGATAAATATGTTCACAGAAATAATCAACACCCTTATTCTGAAGCCCCACGCAATTAAGCATTCCACTGGCCGTCTCCACCATACGCGGATAATCATTCCCTTCACGCGGATATAATGTTGTTCCTTTTACAATAAATCCACCCAGTTTGCTTAAATCAACAAAATCTGCAAACTCTATCCCGTATCCGAATGTTCCGGAAGCTGTCGTTACCGGATTTTTAAACCGGATTCCTGCTATTTCCACATTTAAATCTGCCATGTCAACTGTCTTAAATTAAAAACCGGACCATCTTTACAAACACAAACATTGCCCTTTACCGACTTTTCCACACAGCAGAGACATGCACCGACGCCACATGCCATGTGATTTTCCAGCGAAACCTCACAATCCACACCCACAGAATGAGCATAACGGGCTACAGCCTGCATCATCGGTTTAGGACCACATGTTGCAATACGGTCAAACCGTTCATTTTTCAACAACGAATGTTGCGTAACAAAACCTTTTTCGCCCAAAGAACCATCTTCGGTTGTGACAAAAACGCGTCCGTAATTGCGAAACATATCCAATTGCATCAAATCTTCAGCCCTACGTCCCCCCAACAAAAACGTAGGTTCACAATACTGTTCTTTCAGGACTTTACCGAGATACAGCAAGGGAGCAGTTCCTACTCCACCTCCGACTAACAGTGCCCTGCGTTCCATACCATCTTCGTTCAGCGAAAAACCATTTCCCAATGGTAAAACAGTATTTATCGTGTCACCAGGTTTCAGAGCCGACAATGCCCGCGTTCCGTCTCCCACTATATGTACCAACAAATACAATTCATTTGCATCTGTATCGACATAATTGATAGATATCGGGCGACGAAGAAACGTCGTAGCCGATCCTTCCACCAACAACTCTACAAACTGTCCCGGGCACATCGGCGGAAGTGGCTGCTGGGAGTCCGTCAGACGTAACAAAAAATAATCGGTCGCAAGCCGCTCATTACCGGCAACGATCAAATCCAAAATATATTTTTTCATTTTTAGGATTATACATTAATTAGTCTCCTTCTTCTATTCAGGAACAAAGATACAGGATTTTAATGAGTAGATAGAATCTTTCGAAATAAAAAAGAGAGAAAAACATTTTCTCTCTTCGTGGGCGCTGACGGATTCGAACCGCCGACCCTCTGCTTGTAAGGCAGACGCTCTGAACCAGCTGAGCTAAGCGCCCGTTCTTTCAGATTATTGTTTTGCTACGAAGAAACTTTTTCGTGGGCGCTGACGGATTCGAACCGCCGACCCTCTGCTTGTAAGGCAGACGCT
>CATXZX010000296.1 GCA_958404085.1 uncultured Prevotellaceae bacterium
TCTCCCGTTTTGGATATTCCCAAAACATTCGATGTATCGGAACCCCAATTGAGCGACAGCCTACGAATTACACCGGAAGGAGAAGTCGGATATCGTAAATACACTTACGAAATTACCCCCAAAGCCATTGGTGAATACGAAATCCCGTCTAATACATATACTTATTTTGATACAGAGAAAAAGAAATACTTGCAAATAAAAACAAAAAAAGTTCACGTATCCGTAGGCAAAGGAAACGACGATTCCAAACAGGAAAATGCGGAATCTGACATACACGACGTAAAGGAAACTCTTTTCAAGCAGGCCGAAAAAGGAGGACTTCCGTATATCATACTCGCCTATCTCCTTACGTTGGGTATCGCAATGTTTGTATACAACCGTATGAACGGACAGCAAAAAACGGGTAAAAACAATCTCTCCGATCGTCTCATCCGAAAAGAAATAGAATCCATAGAACAGATGGTGGCTTCCGGCAAATATCATGAGGGATACGATGCCATCTACAGCCTGATAGACAAATACCTGTCTATCCGTTTAAAGCAGCAGAATCCGCTTTCGAATACAGAAGAACTTAAAAGAATACTTACGGAACAAGGTGTTTCGAATGAACATATAGCTTCCTTGAATGCGATTCTTTCGCAATGTCAAATGGCCAAATACGCCAATATACAGAACGAAGTCGGCACAGCCGTTCGCCAGACACTCAAAGCGACTGTATCCCTTTTACATAATTTGGACCAAACATATCCACATTCAAAATAATACAATGAGCAAGAAATTAATATTCTTCATTTTGTGTATCATTTCATGTATTCGTATCTCTGCCATCACATTACAGGATGCCAACCGTCTGTATGAAGAAACCAGATACAACGATGCCGCACTTGCGTATAATGAGCTTTTAAAAGAGGCTGACAACCACGACGGAGTAATAGAATACAATTTAGCGAATACATATTATAAGCTGAACAATTACCCCCAAGCCATTCTATACTACCGAAAGGCTTTTGCCACAAATCCATGCGACCCGGATGTCCGTTTCAATATGAATAAAGCCATGGAAAAAATAGAAAACAACGTAGCAATGTCTACGAAAACTTTCGTCTGGCGCCAGATAGAACGATTCATGCACTTTTTTTCGTGGGAAATATGGGCTATCGCCGGATTCTGTTCGTTTCTGGCCGGTATCATATGCTTTTTTTTCCACCGCTCCCACACACTAAAAAAAATGCCTCGCCTGTCCCTTTACATAAGTATTTGTTTTTTTATTTCTGCTGTTATAAATAATTGCTTATTTTTGTCGCAGTATTTCTACACAGGTGCCGACGAAGCGGTTGTCATGAAAGAATGCCAATTGCGTGCGGCGCCTAATATTCGGGACAAAGGATTTAAAACAATTGCTCCGGGCACGGTCGTAAACGTCAGTAAAGAATCTGAATATGTATCGTCATGGAGCGAAATACAACTACCGTCAGGAGAACGCGGATGGGTCGCAACCTCCGAACTGGAGAATGTTTAAACGCATATAAGAACAAATCTACGCATGTTGGACTCTCTGATAACATTAGACCAGACAGTAACTCTCTTTTTAAACGGGAGCAATTCTCTTTTTTGGGACGGCATCATACAAACTGCCACCCAAACAAAGACTTGGATTCCCATTCTGCTCATCCTGCTGTATGTTATCGTCAAGAATAAATACTTCAAGAATCCTTTCAGCATCTTAATCATATTGATTTCAGTCGGTCTGTGTATTTTGTTGGCTGATCAGGGCGCTTCCGGAATATGCAAACCGCTTGTACAGCGTTTCAGGCCGACCAACGACCCTTTTCTGATGTATGCAATAGATACCGTTAACGGGTATCGAGGCGGACGATATGGTTTTTTCTCTTCACATGCGGCCAACACCTTTTCGGTTGCCATGTTCTTTTCGCTCCTGATAAAGTATAAGCCGCTTAATTTCGCCTTGTTCAGTTGGGCTTTACTCAATTGCTATACACGAATTTACTTGGGAGTACATTATGTAGGTGATATTTTGGTTGGAATCTTATGGGGATGTATCGTCGGTATTTTATCATACGGCTTATGTCGTATATTCTTGCACAAAACAGGAGACACCAGTCAAAGAGTTTTTATTTCCGCTCAATATACATCGAGCAATTACCTTATTACAGACATACAGATCCTCATATTGTCTATTATCGCCACCTATTTTTATATTGTAGTACGCGCTTTATTTTTTCTATAAAATGCCCATAACAATTACATACAAAGAATTAAGACTGATCAAAGATTCCCTTCCAGACGGATCTATGCACAAAATTGCAGAAAAGCTGCATATCAACGTTGAAACTGTCCGTAACTTTTTCGGCGGACAGAACTTCAAAGAAGGAATGTGCATAGGTATTCATTACCAGCCCGGCCCTGATGAAGGATATGTAGTAATTGACGATGATACGATTCTACAGGAAGCATGGAAAATACTAGAACTTAAAAACAGTTCCGAGTTGTAAACACCCCGTGCCTGCGTTTCAAACTATTTCTACAACACCAAAATTCCTTTTTTCACATTTTTATAGTACCTTTGTAGCCACAGATAAATAAACCTGACGTATATGGATTTTAAAGATATGTTCAAACAAACTAATGCATTTGCCATGCAATTTGGTTTGATATTGAGTCTTATATGGATCGGGGGATTCCTGTCATTTATCTTCAGTTTTAAAAATCCAAGTCTCCAAACAGCCTATCTTCTCTGTACGCTGGCAATTCCTATTATGGGCTGGCAATTCACCCGTACCTTCAGAAAACACATCTGTAACAATGTTATCAGTTTCGGAAGGGCCTATCTATTCAGTTTTCTGCTCTATTTCTATGCGGGCATCTTGCTGACAGCTGCATTTTACATCTATTTTGAGTTTTTCGACAACGGCTTTTTCATCGATTCCTACCGTCACTATCTGTATCAGCCCGAAGTGAAGGAACTGCTGGAGACACCCGAAATGAAACAACTCATAGCGTCCATGCTGAACGGTGCCAGCCTTACCGAAATGCTTGATCTTTTTCAAGACATACCACTCAGCTACATAGCTGCCAATGTTCTGAATTTTTCTGTTATCGTAGGAGTTTTTCTATCATTGCCAACAGCCTTGTTCAATACGCGTACTCAAAAAACGAATCAATGAACACTAAAAATATTTCATCTATGGATATTTCCGTGGTTATCCCCTTATATAATGAGGAAGAAAGCCTTCCCGAACTTTTTGATTGGATTAAACGTGTGATGGACACCCATAAATTCAGTTATGAAGTCATTTTTGTTAACGACGGTAGTACAGACGGTTCATGGAAAACCATTGAATCGCTGAAGAATAAGCACCCTGAAATAAAAGGAATCAAATTCAGGCGAAATTATGGGAAATCTCCAGCCCTCTTTTGCGGTTTCAAGCGCGCACAGGGTGATGTCGTTATTACGATGGATGCCGATTTGCAGGATTCCCCCGACGAAATTCCAGAACTCTATCGTATGATTACAGAAGATGGTTACGATCTTGTTTCCGGATACAAACAAAAACGTTACGATCCGCTTTCAAAAACTCTTCC
>CATXZX010000297.1 GCA_958404085.1 uncultured Prevotellaceae bacterium
GACACCGGCGGCTGCCCGGTGGTAGGCCGGAACAACAGCCTCAACAAAGCGGAACAACGACTGGAACAGATACGGATATTCTGCGCGTGCAACTACGCCCGCAACATCAGCCTCGACGAAATTGCAGCCCATACGAACATGAACAAATCGGCCTTCTGCTCCTTCATGCGTCGGCATACCGGACAATCGTTCTCCGAATACATGAACAATTATCGCCTTGAAAAAGCTGTGGAAAGGTTGACACAGACAGAAGACAACATCGCCGAAATAGCATACGACACGGGATTTGTCAATGTTACGTATTTCAACCGTCTGTTCAAATCGCACTTCGGGCTCACCCCGAGCGCTCTAAGAAAGGATCGAGGAATATAAAAAGGTATGAAATGGACATACTACCGATGATTTCCGGAATGCCTTTTTCTTTTTATTCGAGCTATTTCCCCGCGTTATCAATTTAATATTGTATATTTGCGCCATATTCTGTTAAATATCGCAGAGACTGCGGCCTGTGCCGCGCCCCTTTTCTTAAAAACAACACATGCGCGTATGAGCAAATTACTCTCCGTCATCGTTCCGGCGTATAACGAAGGACAAAACATCTGCCGAGTACTCGAAAAAGTACTGGCTGTGAACCTTGTCTACGGCATCGAAAAAGAGATTCTCGTTGTAGACGACGGTTCGAAAGACGACACCTACGGGCAGGCCGAAGCCTTTATCAAGGCTCATCCGCAGGCACCGGTACGCTTGTTCCGCCACGAACAGAACGCCGGAAAAGGCATGGCCATCCGTACGGCACTGCCTCACACCAAAGGCGACTTCATTATCATACAGGACGGAGACCTGGAACTGGACCCCAACGACTTCTCGGCATTGCTGAAATGTATGATTGACGGGAACCACGCCGTCGTATACGGTTCGCGCTTCCTGAACAAACAGAACACGGTACTCTACCGCCGCTTCTACTGGGGCGGGCGGCTCATTTCGTTCATCACGAACCTGCTCTACGGCCAGCACATCACCGACGAGCCCACTTGCTACAAACTGTTCCGCGCCGAATTGCTCAAGAGCATTCCCCTGAACTGCACCGGCTTTGAGTTTTGTCCCGAAGTGACGGCCAAAGTAGCCAAACGCGGCATCCGGATTCAAGAAGTGCCCATCAGCTACACACCGCGAACCCTGGAACAAGGCAAGAAACTGCGCTGGACCGATGGGCTGGAAGCAGTGGGAACCTTATTGAAATACCGTTTCCGCGACTGAACAAGCCCCGCGGCGGCGTAACCCGAGCATCCTAACAAACAAAAAACATAACCTCATGACAAAAAAATCCGAACCGTTGCCGCAAAGCCGTTTCAGCTGGTGGGCCAAGAACCTGGCAGCCGTAGTCCTTGTGGCCGTAGTCTGCACGAAAGCACCGGGCCTGAACGACGGTTACAACTGGTTGCTGAACAGCTACGTGAAAGGCAACCTCGAAACGGTACGCCTATACGGAAACATGACGACCGAACAACGCCTGCAGGCCAAGTTGGGTAACGACTACTCCTACCTGATGTTCCTGCGCGACAACACGCCGGCCGATGCCGTCATACTCTACCCCACACGCGACCAGTTCAGAGCCGGACTGGGCGGACAACCGAGCCTCTTCCAGGGCAATCTGTGCGACAAACTGGCGGCCGTACGCGTACTCTATCCGCGCAAAGTAGTCGTACACGAGGAAATGGGAAAAAGTTCATGGTCCAAACGCATCACGCACATAGGTATCATGTACGGACAAAACCGCGACCTCCTGGCATACCCCGTAGACAGTACGTACACCATAGGCGTGCTACCCGTACAGGCACCCGTCCAACAACCGAACACACAACCTTAGCACCTCCGAACACTTATGCTGACAATAGGAATCCTACTGCTTTTTCTATCCGGTTACATGACCGTGAACGCCGTATCGCTCCGCTTTACGCAGGCGGAGAAGTGCGGCCTGGCCTTTCCGCTCGGGACAGGCCTCGTAACCTTCATCATGCTGCTGGCCGACGCCGTCGGCATTCCGCTGACAGCCAGCACCATGCTGGCAGCCGCACTGCTGTGTACCCTTGTGCCGGGGGCTATGTTGTGGAAACAGCGCAAAGAGGTGGGCGAATCGTTGCATCCGCACATCGAATGGTCGCACATCAACCTGGTATGGCTGCTGCTGCTCGGTATGCTGGCATACGTGGAATACGCCAACTTTGCGAAGTGCATGTTTTTCCCCACCTACGACCGCGACAGCATGGCCGCCTTCGACACCATCGGTTACATCATTGCCCAAGAACATACGCTGCACGGACTCAGCATCTTTGCAGGCGACTACATGAGCGCCATGCACGGGGCCGGAAGTACTATTTCGTACACACCGATGGTACAGTTGAGCTATGCCTACGTCTACGCACTGGGTGCCGAAACGTCTAAAATCATTCCGGGCCTGATGTACCTGTCTTTCCTGCTGGCATTCTACGCCCTGACGGCGCGCTTCACAAGCCGCACGGCAGCCATGGCCGGCACATTGCTCATGAGCCTGACTCCGGAAATGATGGCGTTTTCCTCACTGTCGGCCACCAACGTCATGCACGCCGTAAGCGCATCGCTCGGCCTGCTCTATGTAGTGGGATGGCTGACGCAAGACAACCGGCGTGACCTCTATATCGGTTCGCTCCTGCTGGCCGTGAACGTATGGTGCAGGGCCGAAGGCGTGGTATTTATCGGCACGGCCCTCCTGCTTGTCGCCCTGCGCACGGTGCGCAGTCGCCGCTACGCCGACCTGGTACCCGTAGCTTTGTCACTGGTGCCCGCACTTGTATGGAGCCTGTTCCTGAAAATGCACAACCTTTATGCCGAAAGCATCCTCATCACCCACCCGTTCTGGGACGGAGCCAAGGCCGAAACCATTTATAACCACGCCAAAGACCTGCTGACGAACACGGTATACTACGGATGGACCTTCACGGGACTGTTGCTGGCCGTAGTGGCAAACGCATGGTACGCTGTCAAGAAACGCGACAGCCTGTGGCTGCTGGCGGCATTCTGCCTGTCGCTCGTCGGATACTTCGTCGTCATCTACCAGATTGAGTACAAATGGGACAGCATCGAGAACGTATTACGCTATTCGGCCAAGCGGTTCCTGTTCTGCTACGTACCGATAGCCTGGTTCTATATCGTCAGCAACCGTACGGTGCGTACAGCCTGTGAAGCAGCCGACCGTTGGCTTTCCAAATAAGAAGTATCCGGATTCAGCCCCGCACATATTTCAACAAGGGACATATCGCAAAAACGATATGTCCCTTGTTTATAAACACAAGAAAACAAAGAAAATGACAGGGTAAAGAGCTTTTGACACCGAACAATGAAAAAGAGTTTCCGTTCCATGCACAAATTAAAACATTTTGTGTATCTTTGTCGCAATAACAAACAATAAAATATGGAAAACTTACCACTGATTAGCGCAGAAGAAGCAGCGACTATGATTCGCAACGGCGAAACTCTTGGTATCGGCGGTTTTACTCCGGCCGGTTCGCCTAAAAGCATTCCTCTTGCC
>CATXZX010000298.1 GCA_958404085.1 uncultured Prevotellaceae bacterium
CTTCCGCTACGCTTACGAGCCCTTCGTGTTCCGGAAAAACCGCGAGGGCGACAACTAACGGAAAGAAATGGCGCGATACGTCGAGCATAACTCCCCGGTAGGCAAAACGCGGCATGTCATGAACCGTCAGGGCTGGAATGCGGTTGCCGGTCATTTCTTGCGCTAAGGTTTGTAATCCGTAAAACAAGCCGGCCTTGTGAGTGGCTTCCACAACAATCTGTTCTCGTGTGACGGATAGTCGGTATGCCTCTGGCGAATGGCTGTTAGTGGAGAGTGTGTTGCATATTTTTAGGTTGATGGCTCCGGGAAGGCATTCGGTATTTTCCTGGACTGGATGTCGGGTCCACACATGCGGCAATGTAAGTACATGCTTCCTGGGAATATTGACGAGTACAATCGGAGTTTGTTTGTCGATATGGAATGAGCCGCTTTGGTAGGTAATGGAAACCGGCATCGGAATGGTCCGGATTTGTTTTTGTCGGGCTTTTCCGGGCATTATCAGGCACATGGTGGCCGACATAAGGAATAGAATACGTAATCTCATAGTGGTGTGGATGAAGTGTAGTACTTGGGTGGCGGATAAAAGTGGGTTAATCGTTCAGGCGTACGACACGTATGCCTGCGATGCGGGGATTCTTGTGAAGATACTCGCACAGAGTTTTTGGGTCGCAGACTACTTTTTTATAGATTCGGGACGCGTTGTACCAATGTAAACGACCGTTTTTCCATTTGGCAATTCCCAAATGCGCGACATCCAGCCCTTTTACATTGGTTACGGATACCAGAATGTCGCCGTCGTGCAGTATGTTTCTCATTGCCGGAGGATTGTTGCAGATGGTCTGTCTGCTGATGTAGAAAACCTGTTGCCCGGAAAGTTTCTTTTCTTGTTCGCGTATGGATGGAATCCAGTCCGGATGTTTTTGGAGGGCTGTGTAACTTGTCGGATGCGAACTCATGTAAGAAATATCAGATAGGCGTGTGCCATCGAAAACATCGGATGGCGAAATTCCGATTTCCGTTACAAGTCTTTTATGCTCATTGTCTGCAATCCAGTCGCTGAAATAGTGAAGCCGGCTGATGTAACCGCAGTTTTTCCCGTTCCGATAGCGCAGCCGTTCGATGTTTTGGCAAAAAAGCCAGAAGGACGGTTGGGTAGATCGGACGGAAAGCGTAAGGGCCAGAACCGTTTCGACATACGTGGTACAGTCGAGATGACGAAGGTTGATAATGACCTGTTCCGGATCGTTGATTTCCAAAGTTCCGGCTTTATAGGGTATATGGAGTAGCTTGTGGGCGAAAAACAGTAGCTGTTTTTCTTTTGGAAGATGGCGGGATTCCTGTTGCCATCGGACTATTTTCAATGAATCGCTTTGGGCGTACTGATATTGTGCATGGGTACTTTCCGAAAGTAGCATGCAGCAAAAGAGTGAAATACTACATTTTTTTAAAAGCGGGTTCATCATTGTTATTTTATCCGGTTATGACTTCATCCATACGTATGTCGTGAGGCATGACAGGCAGTTGTTCTATCATCTGGAAGTCAAAACAAATACCGATCTTATAGATATTTTTTTGATCGTCGGATGATGAGAACAGCCGATCGTAGAATCCTTTTCCACGTCCCAGCCGGTTTCCGTTTCGATCGAATGCTACTCCGGGAATAACGGCCAGTTCTATGTCGGACAAAGGGACTTCATACGTATCGGAAGGTTCCAGTATATGAAAAGCTCCCTCCCGGAGTTGTTGTTCTGACTGATAACGCTTGATCCGGAGGTTTTCGCCATCGACAACGGGCAGACAGATTTGTTTGGTCGTACTCCATTTCCGAAGAAACTCAGTGGTGTCGATTTCGTCGGGCAGAGCATAGTAAAGCAAAACGGTCTTTGCCTGTCGGAAACGTGTATGTTCTTCCAAATGTCTGAGCGCATTTCGGGATTGTCGCTCCCGTTCGTCTTTGCTTGACAGGGATTTACGCTTTTTTATTTGTTCCCTTATTTTTTGTTTCAACATTTTTCGTTTCTGCTTTAGGGGTGGATGTCGCCTTTGGAAACGCTTCTCCTTTTTCCAGAACTTCTATGGCTTTCAGAACGCACGGATCGTTTTCGTTTGCATACTGTATGGCGGCGTTTTTGTCCATCAGATTATTGATTATGTTGTCGAAAAGAAATTCTTCGAAGAGCTTATGCGATGTCCGGAGCATGAGGTTTCTGCGTTTCAATCCGTTCTTTTCGGCGTAAGCGCTGAATTTTTCAGGTATCCGTTCTTTCTTCAAGTGTTCAACCAGTGATTTGTAATCTGTATATTGGTTTAATTGCGTGCGATGTTCGTCTACGTAGATATAAGCATACTTGAAAATCAGCCCGCGGATATAGGCTTCTTTAAAATAGGAGGTCATGCCCAGTGTATCATGTGGTATGAAAATATCGGGAATGATACCACCTCCGCCATACACGGTACGTCCTAATCTTGTTTTATAGGCTTTTCCGTCTGTATGGATGCTGTCCTGCGTATAATATTCTCCATTCTCGGCTCTTTTGATAATGTCCATTTCGTATTCTTCACGCTCTCCTTTTACATAAGGTTTCTGCAGGCAACGTCCGGAAGGCGTATAATAGCGGGATATAGTCAATCGGAGCATGCTGCCGTCAGCGAACTGAATGGGCTCCTGAACCAGTCCTTTGCCGAATGTGCGCCTGCCGATGATGGTTCCTCTGTCGTTATCCTGAATGGCTCCGGCCAAAATCTCACTGGCTGAAGCGGTTGTTTCGTCGACCAAGATGACGAGGGGTAGACTTTGGTAACTTCCTCGCCCGTTACTGCGGAATTCCTCGCGCGGAGATTTGTATCCTTCCGTATAGAGGACGAGCCGGTCGGTTGGCAGAAACTCGTATGCGGTCTGTACGGCCGGTTGCATATAACCTCCGCCGTTGTTTCTTAGGTCGATTACCAGTCCTTGGAACTTGTCGCGGTTCAGTTTGGCCAAAGAAGCCAAAAGTTCGGGATAAGTAGTACTGCTGAAATTATTTATCTTGATATATCCGGTGTTCTCATTCAGCATATACGTTGCCGCAATGCTCTTGACCGGAATATCTCCGCGTACGATGGTATAGCTAAGTGGCTTTTTGTGACCTTTCCGTTTGATACCGATTACGACTTTCGAGTTCTTAGGACCTTTTAGGGTGCTTGCAGCTTTGTCTGCCGTTACTTCTTTTCCTACAAAGGGCTTGTTGTCTACCGAGATGATGCAGTCGCCGGGTTGCAGGCCGCTGTCTTCGGAGGGACCTCCTTCGACAACGTTGATAACACGTACCGTGTCCTCTATAATAAGATAGCTGATGCCTATTCCCGAGAAACTTCCTTTCAGGTCTTCCATGCTTTTTTCTACATCTTTTGCTCCGATATAGGCTGAGTGCGGGTCTAATTCGTTTAGAATTTTGGGCAGGGCTTTTTCAACTAAGTCGCGTGTATTGACTTTGTCTACGTACTGGTCGCTGATGATATGCAATAAGTCGTTCAGCTTGTTGCTGGAAGTATTGATGATACTCAGTTTGTTAC
>CATXZX010000299.1 GCA_958404085.1 uncultured Prevotellaceae bacterium
GCCACTCCTTCTGCCTTCGCCTTCGCGATCACGTCTTCGATCGTACCTACATTGAAGAATGCATTTTCCGGATATTCATCCATCTCACCGTCGATGATCGCTTTGAATCCACGAACAGTTTCTTTCAGTGGAACATATTTTCCAGGAACACCGGTAAATGTCTCAGCTACTGAGAATGGCTGTGACAGGAATTTCTGGATCTTTCTTGCACGGGCTACTGTCATCTTATCCTCTTCGGATAATTCTTCCATACCGAGGATTGCGATGATGTCCTGTAACTCTTTGTACTTCTGCAGGATCTCCTGTACCTTACGTGCTACCTGGTAGTGCTCCTCACCTACAACTGCAGGCTCCAGGATACGGGATGTAGAATCCAGTGGATCTACGGCTGGGTAGATACCCTGCTCAACGATCTTTCTGGAAAGTACGGTTGTTGCATCCAAATGTGAGAATGTTGTTGCAGGAGCCGGGTCCGTCAAGTCATCGGCTGGTACATATACGGCCTGAACTGATGTTACAGATCCGTTCTTTGTAGAAGCGATACGTTCCTGAAGTGCACCCATTTCATTTGCCAGTGTCGGCTGATAACCTACGGCTGACGGCATACGTCCGAGAAGTGCGGATACTTCGGAACCTGCCTGTACGAAACGGAAGATATTATCGATGAAGAGAAGCACATTCTGATGCTCTACATCACGGAAATATTCTGCCATTGTAAGTCCTGTCTCAGCGACACGCATACGTGCTCCAGGTGGCTCGTTCATCTGTCCGAATACCAGGGCTGTTTTCTCCAGTACTCCGGATTCTTTCATCTCTGTCCAGAGGTCGTTACCCTCACGGGAACGCTCTCCAACTCCTGTAAAAATGGAATATGCAAAGAAAAGTGTTCTGCTATTACCTGTCCAACTGCAGTATTTTGTCCTCCAGCCCGTGGCTGTGAAATATATTCTACTCCGACAAACTGCTGTCCAAATTCCGTTTGTACTCACTGCAAACCAACTTCAAACGAAAATGAAAAATGCCAGCCCTCTCCCAAACAATGGTGTTTTGCTAATGGTTTTGCTTACATAGAGTGTTCTTATGGACAATCCGTTATACTTTGCCTCTGTGATAAAAGTTATAAAAAATGCGTTGATTAACTTTTGGCCCCGGACTTTACATCCGGGGTTTTTTACTGCGTCATAGCGGCCCATTGCCTATGTTTTGTCTGCAAAACCGAACCTTTCATCAAAAAACTTGCTTTCTTGCCGTTTTTGGTGCAATATCCCAGCATATTAAACCGACTACTGCATGGAGATTTTATGGCTCTTAAATTTGAAATACTGAAACGTTCGGGAAAGTCCCGTCTCGGCAAATTGCACACCAAGCATGGTGTCATCGATACGCCGGCATTTATGCCGGTTGGTACCTGTGCCACCGTTAAGGCGATGATGCCTGAATCCGTTGCCGCTACCGGCGCACAGATTTTGCTTGGCAATACGTACCATTTGATGTTGCGTCCGGGGGCTGATTTGGTTGAAAAAATGGGCGGTTTGCACAAGTTTATGAATTGGGACAAGCCCATATTGACCGATTCCGGCGGCTTTCAGGTAATGAGTCTGTCCGGCCTGCGCAAACTCAGCGAAGATGGCGTTGCTTTCAGCTCTCACGTTGATGGCAAAAAGTTTTTTCTGAGTCCGGAAGAATCCATTAAAATCCAACATAAGCTGGATTCCAACATCACCATGTGTATGGATGAATGCGTAAAATTGCCGGCATCGCACGAAACAGTTAAAAAATCGGTAGAAATGTCAATGCGTTGGGCCAAACGCAGCCGCGATGCGTTCGTTGACCGCGACGGTTATGGTATTTTCGGTATTCAGCAAGGCGGCGATTATGAAGACCTGCGCGGTTATTCGGCCGAGAAGCTTAAGGCGATAGGCTTTGACGGCTATGCTATCGGCGGTTTGGCCGTGGGCGAAGGGCAGGAAGTTATGTTTAAGGTTCTGGACTATGCTCCCGGCATGCTCCCTGACGACAAACCTCGTTACCTTATGGGCGTAGGGCGTCCGGATGATATCGTCGGCGCGGTTTTACGCGGGGTCGATATGTTTGATTGTGTTATGCCGACCCGTTCCGGCCGGACGTCGCAGGCCTTTACCGCGCGCGGAACCGTAAATATCCGCAACGCCCGTCATCGCGAAGATCCTCGTCCGTTGGAAGCCGAATGCGATTGTCCTCTTTGCAAAAACTATTCCCGGGCTTATATTCATCATTTGCAAAAGTGTAATGAAGTGCTTGCGGTAATGCTTTTGACTTGGCATAATATTCGTTACTACCAGCGTTTGATGCAGGGGCTGCGTGATGCCATCCGCGACGAACGATTGGAGGAATTTGCCGCTGAATTTTATCGTAAACAGGCTGAAGGGGATATCCCAGAGATTGGTTGAAATGGAAAACTGCGAAAATCAAAGTGTTGAAGAAGTTGTCGGAACATTTGCCGAAGAAAACCGTCAGGCCGGCTTGCGCGTTTTTGTTGCCGGCGGTTCCCGTTCCGGCAATGATTCCGTCTATGTGGAAGAGGCGTATAATCTCGGTAAACAGATAGCCAAAATGGAGTTCAAACTCGACTTTGGCCTCTCCAGCTCCGGAATTATGGGGGCGGTTGCACGCGGCGTTTTGGACGGCTGGAACAAAAAGAAATGTAAAGAAACGCCTATCCAGGGCATTACCACAAAAGAATATTACAATCTTTATCAGACAGACGAAATATTGGCTCAGATTGAAGACGTTATTGTTGCGCAGACACTGGAAGAGCGCAAGCTGAAACTTCTGAATGCCGACTTTGTGGTCTTTGCTCCCGGTGGTGTCGGAACCCTTGATGAGCTGGCTTATGACTGCGTGGCGATGCAGGATGGCTTTTTGCAGATAAAACCTTTTATTCTCTATAATATCGAAGGGTATTTTCATCATATCGTGGAATACCTGAAAAGCATTTCGGCCAAGGGCTTTGCAGACCCGATGCCTTTTATTATCGTTGATAACAGCAATGAGCTCAGCATCGTTTTCCGCCTGCTCAAGTTGCGTTATAAAAAAGGCAAAACCACGGCGGACGCCTATGCTGCTACCCGCCAGTTAATTTATGAACTGCCGTATTTTATTAAGCGTAAGGTGGACAGTACCGTTCATGTAGAGCATATTATTGAGGAAATGGAACATACCAGTCTTCATGGAACGGCGGAAGAACGCTGTAAGCTTGCCGATGAAATTGAAAAGGCCTATCTGGAAAAAGAAATTGAGAGGATGTATGACCGTCTTGCCAAAACCGGACGCGACACTTCCATGGTCAGCGATAAATTGACAAAGCTGCGCAAGCGCCAGAAAGAATATGCCAAGAGCTGAGCTTACATTCCCAGTTGTTGATTGAGTTTCAATATGTCAACGATTTCTCTTACCGAACAAAATTGTTCAAAAGCCCTGTCCATACGTTTCTTGTCAAAAGCGCTGTGAAAAAAGCTTGAAGTTTCAAACATATTTTCCGAGGTTGAAATTGCAATCATCAATTGATGGTC
>CATXZX010000300.1 GCA_958404085.1 uncultured Prevotellaceae bacterium
TGGCTTCGTTGGCCACGTTGGTATTCTCGTGGATTCGCCTGACTCCCATGCTGGATCAGTACGGAGCGCTGGTCGCATACGGCGATATGCGGAAAAAAATGCACGCCGACGAAGTCCTGCTCGAAAAGGATGGCGATTACATGCGGACTCTCTTCGGTAAAAATGTCAAAGAGACCGGAAAATAAATTTTGTGTCTTTTCTGTCAAAAACGACGGGCCACTTCTTACGATTTATCTGGGAGCTATTTCTTCGCAGGACGGAGATTAATTGTAAAAGTTCCAGGATAAACCGAATTTTATCAGTAACGGATTGATGGGGTAGTGGGGCGCGAGGAAAGAGCGCCCTCCGCTGCTGCTTTGGTTTACGTGGGAACCCATAATGTAGAAGCGGCAACTTTTCAGACGGAAATTCGCGTAGACATTTACAATGGGATAATTGCCTATTTTAACCCGGTTTTCAGCCGCTTGTGTGGCAAATTGTCCGATGCTGGGGGCATAGGTCGGTGCGTAATACTCCGAAAAGTACCGGACATCGCCTCCGAATTCGACGGCAAGGACTTTGGCTATGCGGAATTTCAGGTATAAGTTGCTGTACAACGAGAGGGCGGGCAACGGCAGAACCTCTTTGTCGGTAGTTGTCTGGTAGGTTAAGTCATTTTCCCAGTTGAGGATGCCCCAGCGGAAGTCCTGGTTCAGTCCGGCTGTCAGAATCTGGATATTTTTGCTTTGTTGACGGACTTCTACGTTGTGGCTGTAGTGAATGGTGCCGTTGTTGTCGTAAGGATATTGGGTCTCGGCAAAATACGTGTAGTTCTTCGTGTTCTCGATACCGACGTGCAGTTTGGTACGGGTACGGGTATACGAAAGCGTACCTTCGAGGCGTGTCCGAAACTCTTTGTCAAGCGAATTGGAATTGTCCCACCAGGTGTAATGCGATTGGTAGTGCTTGAAATAGAAAGAGGGCGCTTCGTTACGGATTTCACCGGATGCGGCCAATTGAAGGGTGTCTTTTTTGAGGGGAATGCTCAAATCGCCTTTTCCTTTGACCAGAAATTCGCCCCAGTCGTCTCCCGTGGTTGTCAGTTGGCCGAATACGTCGTAGTGGAGCCATGTCCCTTTCTTTTTCAACAACTGTGCGCCGACAGTGAAGTCGTTCTGCGTAAAACGTTCATAAGAGATCCGCGTTCGGGGAATGCTGAAGTGTTGGAATTCGTGTGTGGCGTAAAGACGTATTCCCGCTTTGGCCCATCGGTTGAAGCCTTCGTGCAGCTCTATCGCCACGGTGTTGGCGATGGAATAGTGGCTTGTCCGGTCGTATGCCGAGTCGCCGGTTATGTACTGGTTGGAAAAGAAACTTTTTTGTTGCGAGTTGTCAATGAATGTGCGTGTGTTACTGTCGAATCTCAAGGTGTGGATAAAACTGGTGACAGGAACAAATTCCACGGTGTACGTATTCGTGTCGGAATCGTCGGCCTGCTGTTGCGCTACAAGTTGCCTGATGGCTGCATTCACGCTGTCGTTGGCCGGCACAGTAACGACAGTACTGTCCGACGGTTGTGTCTTATTTTCAGTTTCCTTGGCGGGATTTTTTTCTTTCTTGACTATATTTCCGTCTTTGTCCCTATATCTTTCAAATCCGAGGTTGTAGCGGTGCGTATAGTAGAACGTGTTGACGTACATCTTGTTCCATACGCGGGTCAAATTGGTCGGCATGTCGCGTTCCGAGTACTTCTGGGGAAAACTTTCGGGATTGGTTATGTATCGGTCGTCCTCGATACCTCCGTTTTCGGCTGTCTTCAGGTGGTTGGCGCTGAAGTATAAATGAGAGATGTACTTGTTTCCGATGTAGGAACCGAACAAAGTTCCGTTAAAGTCGGCCGTAGACTGACTTTCGTAGTATCCGCGTCCGTACAGATAGTCCAGTTTGAAACCGATACCGAATCTTTTGTTGACATTGGACGCGAAGTAAGCTCTGATACGGTCTTCTCCGTTGGTCTTGTCGCCGCTTTCGTGGTATGTGATGTTGGTGTAGGGCGATTTTGTATTCGTGTAGAACAGTTCGTTGGGCTCTGTCAGAAAGAAATCGTAGGGATCCTTGAAGATGAAGTCTCCGCGCCTTTCGCGTTGCATGTAGATACGCGAGAGGCGGGGCGATCCCGTGTTTCCCAGCGTGTTGTATTCGCCTTTGATGCCTTCCGTAAAATGTGTATTGGGGAACAAGTGAGGGACTGTGTCCGTCTCGGTAGGTATGATGTCGCCGAATCGGCGGTCTATTTTCCACATGTAGTAGCCGATGGGGACGGTCTTTTCGTCTATCGAGTCAGCGGCGGTCTTAAAGGATGACTTTTGCCGGTTTTCGGATTCCTGAACGTATCTTCCGTTCTCGTCCAAAAGGTTTTGCGATTGGACGTGGAGGGTTGTCAATGTAATAAAAAGGAAAAAGGAAATGATTGTTCTCATACCGGGGGCAAAGATACGAAGAAAAAATAAAGGAGAGATTTCTATTTGTTTGAAAATTTCTCCTTTATTAGGTTGTAGGATGTGTCGTGAGCGAAGCAGGACGGGGGGCCGGTTACTCATTGCTTTTTTCCCGGATGAGTTCCATTCCTTTCATGATGGCCTGCTCGTTTACCGGTATCAGGTGTTGATGGCGTTCTGGAAGCGTTTCGGACAAAGCGCTGATGATGTTTTCCACCGATACAATCGGGTGGATGCGGAGGAGTCCGCCCAGTACAATCATATTGAATGATTTGGCCATCTTTAACTCAGAGGCTGCGTTCATGGCGTCGATGCGGTAGATGCGAATGTCTGTACGGGTAGGCAGCGTGTTGATGCCGAAACCGTCGTATATGAGGGTTCCTCCCGGTTTTATCTTGCTCTCGAATTTATCGAGCGACGGTTGGTTGAGCAAAATGGCCGTGTCGTAGCTGCTCAGGATGGGCGATGAAATGCGCGTGTCGCTGACAATGACGGTTACGTTGGCTGTTCCGCCCCGCTGTTCGGGACCGTACGCCGGCATCCATGTGACTTCTTTTCCCTCTCTCATGCCTGCGTGGGCCAGAATCTTGCCCATCGAAAGTACGCCTTGTCCTCCGAATCCGGATATGATGATTTCTTCTTTCATAGTTTGTAGGGATTAACGTCTTTAATGTCTCCGGGCTGATATACGCCGAACATGTTTTTTTCCATCCACTCGTTGGCTTTTTCGGGAGTCATCTTCCAACCGGCGTTGCATGTAGAGACAATTTCAATCAGGTTGGAACCGATGCCGTTCATCGAGTTCTCGAAAGCATGGCGGATGGCTTTCTTTGCCTTTCGGATAGCGGCCACCGAATGTACGCTTTGGCGGGTGACATAGGCCGTACCGTCGAGCGAGGCCGCCAGTTGGGTTATGTTAAGCGGGTATCCGTGCAACTTGATGTCGCGTCCGTAGGGGCAAGTAGCCGTCTTCATGCCGATAAGTGTGGTCGGCGCCATCTGGCCTCCGGTCATGCCGTATATGGCATTGTTGATGAATATGATCGTGATGTTCTCGCC
>CATXZX010000301.1 GCA_958404085.1 uncultured Prevotellaceae bacterium
CAGGAAGAAAGCGCAGACCAGCAATTGAACGAACAACGAAGCCAGGTAGGAACGGGATACCTGCATGTGTCCCGCAAAGCGCCGACGGCTTTCACCGTGCAGGTGAAAGAGCGGATAGAACGACATCAGCGACAAGACTGCCGCCACACCGGTCATGCTGCGCAGGGCATTCATGTTGAGTATCGAGCGGTCGACATCCATATCGAACCACCTGACGGTCTGTTCGAGTACGAAAAAACTGCTCAAGACCACCATGCCTATCACCAGAAGCACCTCCGTATAAATCCACGCGGCGTTGTTGCGCAAACGGGCTCCCATGCTGATGCGAAGCTGGTACTCGCGCAGACGCCGGGCAAACATCGAAGCGAGCATAGCCGCATAATTGAACAACGCGCTGACAAGCAGCAGCAACGAAACAAGGCATTCCAAGACCTCGGTACGGATACATTCCCAAATGGTACGGTTGCCGTGTATAACACCATACAGGCGCAGGGGCTCCGTACGGAATACGCGCGGATTGTCGCACGGCTCCTTTACCTGCGCCAACGAGCGGTTGAGAACATCGGGTGCGTCGGTCCGGAACACCACGTGCGAGTTGTTGTTATTCCAGGCGGTCCAGTCCGACTCTTTGAGCCACCGGTCCGAAACGTACCACCGGTTCCAGAGCAACGTGTTGACGTGCGGATCGTCGAACACACCGCTTACGGTGCAGAAAAGCACTTCGCCGTTCGGTTTTTCCATGCGGATTTTCTTGCCCAACGCCTTTTCGGTTCCGAACACGCGCAAGGCCTCGTCGCGACTCACGATGACCTGGTCCATACGCTGCAACGAGGTGGCCGGACGGCCCTGTATGAAATTCATTCCCATGAGTTCGGGGATATTGCCCGAAAGCACACCCACGTTTCCCGAGAAGCCGGTCAATGCCTTGCCGTCTGCCTGTGTCATACTGTTTATGTTGTCGCAATATTCGATGATAAGCCCCACATCGACCGAAGCGGGCAGCTGGCTGCGTGCGGCCAGGTAGAGCGGCCGCGGACTATAAAAGTTGTGCCGAACATCTTCCCAATCGTGGTATGCGACGTACAGGTTACGGTAGTCGGGACGGAACGATTCGAAATGGACATTGTTCCACAAACGGTCGAAACTCATCGTAAAACAGACCACACCGGCAACCAGTCCGAAAACCGAGAACAACACGAAACCTATATTCCGCATCAGGTGTCGCAACGCCTGTTTGAAATTCAAATATACCAATTTCATCTCTTCATTCGTTTATCCGGTTTTGAAAAAACAGGCCGCTATTTGAAAAAAGCAGGCTGCTTTTTCAAAATAGCTCCGAGTTATTTTTTCACAGCAGGCCCCGCAGCCGCATCGCCTTCGACCTCGGCCACCACTTGTCCGTCGAACAAGTTGATTACACGGTCGGCATAGCCGGCATCGCGCTGCGAGTGCGTCACCATGACGATGGTCGTTCCTTCTTTGTGGAGTTCGCGCAACAGGCTCATCACCTCCATGCCGTTCTTCGAGTCCAGGTTTCCGGTAGGCTCGTCGGCCAGTATCAGTTTGGGACGCGACACCACGGCACGCGCAATGGCCGTACGCTGCTGCTGACCGCCCGACAGTTGCTGCGGAAAGTGCTTGGCCCGGTGCGTGATGGCCATACGTTCCATGGCCTCTTCGACGCGTTTCTTGCGTTCGGCCGTCGGCACGCCCATGTAAAGCAAGGGGAGTTCGATGTTCTCGTAGACAGTCAGTTCGTCGATGAGGTTGAAACTTTGGAACACAAAGCCGAGTATGCCCTTGCGGAGCGTATTGCGCTGCGTCTCGCTGAATTTCGACACATCGGTACCGTCGAGCAGATAGGTGCCGCCCGTCGGACTGTCGAGCAAGCCCAAGATATTCAGCAACGTGGACTTTCCGCATCCCGAAGGGCCCATAACGGCCACAAATTCCCCCTTGTCCACACGCAGACTCACGTTGTTCAGCGCCCAGGTCTCTACTTCTTCCGAACGGAATACTTTCTGTAAATCAATCGTCTGTATCATTTTATTTTCTTGTATTTAAAAAATTAATATTCGTAGGATTATGGATGCCCCGTCGGTCTACTCGACGTGCATGCATCGGGCCAGGTCTTCACGCATAGCCAGGCGTATCTGCAACATCACGATGCCCACAACGAGCAGCAACACGCCGAGCAGTATGACAAACGGGGTAATCCACCCTATCTCGATGCGATAGTCGTAGCCCTCCAGCCATATACCCATCAGGTAGTAGCCCAGCGGCATGGCGGTCACGTTGCCGACAACCGTCAGCACAATGTACGGGCGCAGGTAGTGGCGGCAGAGCGTACGGTAGGTAGCACCGAACACACGGCGCACAGCTATGCTGCGACGCTGCAGGCGAAGGGTGTAAAGTATCATGGAGAGAACGCCGAACAACGTAATGAACACACTGCCCACGGCTATGGCCGTAAACACATTGAGGTAGTTGCGCTCCGTATCGTAAAAGGCATTGACATAATCGGAAGCCTCCTGTATCTTTATAAGGTCGGGCTGGAAACCGAAATCCTTCAGCACGCGGCAAACGGCGGCACGCGCCTCATCACTGTGACCGGGTTTGTACTTCACGTAAATGGCCGCTGCATTCGCCTGGTTGCCATGATTGGTACGGCCGTCGGGAGAACAATAAATGAGGAGGGGTTCCTGCGGAACATGGAGCGTGTGTGTACGAAACGACATGAGGCCGATGACCGGAATGGGCACGATTTTCTCCTCCCACGTGTTGGCCGTGTGGCTCCACTCGTAGGTCGTGGTACGCAGATGCCTTGTGGCGTAGTCGGACAGGTTCAACTTCTTGATGGCCTCCGGGTTGAAGATGGCCGGCTGCTCGACACTGGGATTTATCGGGAGCTTGAACCAATCTCCCTTGTCCATTTTCATGTCGAAGAACTCGAAAGCGGCATACGGAAGAGTCAGCATGCGGACGTAGGCCTCGGAATACGGTTCTTCCGTTACTCCCAGATTTTTTCCGGGGGTCAGCGACCATCCGCGGTTCTCGAACAAATCGCTATGCATGGCCAGTGCCTTGACAATAGCAGCCGAGGAACCGTCGTTCAGGCGTGCTTCGATATCGAAAAACTTGGCCGGCAGATCCTTCAGGCGCTGATCTTCTACGACAGTCGACACGCGCAACATGTTGTCGAGACGGAATCCGAGGTCAGCCGTAAAGATGCTGTGCATCTGACGGTATGCGACCGAAAGCACAAACAGCATGAACGAACAGACGAACAGTTGGATAAACAGCAGCGACTTGTTGACGCCGAGGCGTTGCACCGTGTTGTTATACTGGCTCTTGTAGATGCGCTTCATGCGTACAACGGGATACAGGAATCCCAGCAACATCAGCAACACAAAGAAGGGCGTCAGGCAGAAAAGCGTCGTGTAAATGCCTTCGGAAGCCTGCGGAATGTCGACCAGGAAGTTTATCCATTCCAATACAAGGCCCG
>CATXZX010000302.1 GCA_958404085.1 uncultured Prevotellaceae bacterium
CGTGCCTAATGTTGTCAAATATCCCTTTTTGACATTCGACCAAGCCTTGTTATACTCCGTCGGACACATCACCAAAGGAGCGACATCTTTTTTAGGTTGTACAAAATGGTCGTCGATGTAATTCAGCAGTTCCGCCTGTTTCTCAGCTTTAGTACCCTCTCCCGCAATATCGTCAAAGAACACGGCAAAAGCGCGAACACCAAGACTATACATACTCTCGAATTTCGCCAATAACAAATCCCGGTCCTGTTCATTCCATTTGATATCGCCACCCGGATGAATGGCCCAATAAAACTGAACTCCGTTTTCGTGTGCCGTCTTCACCAGCATTTTAATCTGTTCGGCTTTATCTTGCGGATAAGGTTTACGCCAGTTGGGTACACTATGGTATGGATCATCTTTCGGACCATACAGGTATGTATTCATCTTATTCTGACCATAAAATTCCAATTGACGCATGCGTGCCTCATGGCTCCACGGAGTGCCATAAAAACCTTCTACTACGCCACGATACGCGATGTCCGGATAATCCTGAATCTCAACCGGACTTATTTTCCCGTTCTGCAACAATTGGGAAAGCGTCTGGATGCCGTAATAAAGCCCCCGCTCATCCCTGCCGGCTATCACAATCTTACCAGATTCCACACTCAGGTAATATCCCTCAGCCTTTTCCGGAATCCGTTTCTTATATTTAGAAACACTCTTACCTCCATAAACACCCGCAACAACCGTCATACTGCCGCTATTCCGCTCTTGCGGAAGTATTTGTTTCAGGAATTTCAGTGCATAGCTGGTAGACGTTGACAACTCTGTCACCAAGGTATAAGCTACCGGAACCTGGAAACTTTGTGCATCCGCCGGCCGTTCCATCTTTTGCGGGATGGGACTAACTACCTGCGCCTCCGACATCTTTATCCCAAAGAATACGGCACATGCCATCAAAAGCATTCTTTTTTTCATCTGTCTCTCTATTTTTGATTTTTCTTACTTTTAAAAGTCTCGCTTGTCGGCGTCTGCGGAGGTATAGGCAAATCATTCAACAAGGCCAATTTCCCCTTATCTATCAAGTCCAATACCAATTCGCCAAAAAGCGTATTTGTCCATGCAAACCAAGACCGCGTAAAATCTTTCGGGTCGTCTTTTTCAAAAGACTCATGCATAAGACCTGTACCTGCATCGGTTTGCAACAGTATCTGCATACATTGTTTTATTTCCGCATCATCCTGACTCGTCATGGCTTTCATAATAATACTCATGGGCCAGATGTAATTGTAACCTACGTGCGGGCCGCCGATTCCCTCTCCGGCATTTCCTTTGAAGAAGTAAGGATTATCCTCGCTCCATACAAAGCGACGTGTATTCTGATACACCGGATCATTCACCGGGATGCCACACAAATACGGAAGCGCCAACAGACTTGGCACATTGGCGTCATCCATCAAAACAGTCCCTCCGAATCCATCAACCTCAAACGCATAGATTTTTCCATACTTCGGATGCTCTACAACCGCATACTTCTGTATAGCTGCCTGCACTTCGTCGGCCAAAGATATACATTGCGCCGCCAATTCCTGCTCCTTATTTACTTTTGACAACACATCTGCCATTTTCCGAAGTACCGATACGGCAAAAAAATTACTCGGAATCAGGAACGGAAAAATCGTACTGTCATCAGACGGACGGAATGAGGAGGCTATCAGTCCCACCGGCTTACACGGATGACCATACCCGCTGTTCGATACGGTATCGTGCAAGGCATGCGTTTTCCGCATAAAGCGATAGGAAGTCTTATTCCCGTCTTTGCGCTGCTGCTCCTTCATTGTCTGCAAAATCATCTTGGCCGTAGTCACCCAGCGCTCATCAAAAATCGAAGTATCGCCCGTTTCCTGCCAGTAAGCATAAGCCAAACGAATCGGATAACAAAGCGAATCCAGCTCATACTTCCGCTCATGAAGTCCCGGTATCATTTTCGTGTAATCCGACTTCCACTCACCTTCACTATTATCCTTATAAAAAGCATTGGCATAGGGATCCAGACGCAAATACTGGAACTGGCGCAACACAACACCGCGAACCATTTTCCGCAAAGCCTTATCCTTTGACAAGAAGGGCAAATAAGGCCATACCTGCGCCGCCGAATCGCGCAACCACATGGCATCGATATCTCCCGTTATCACAAATGTATCGTCATCCGTCGTCCCCTCGTAATACACCGTCGTGTCCAGCGTATTCGGGAAACAGTTTTCGAACATCCACGAGAGATACGGGTTTTTCAACAGTTTCTTGACTGTTTTTATTTTTGCTTCTACTGCATCGGAACGGAACATACGCTCTTCCTTATCAGGACGTTGCGAGACATAAACCTGAGTCTTATCGTTCTTCTCCACATTTTCCAAAGAAGCATCCGAAGTCATTACAAACTCATTACCATACAGTTGCGAACAAAACATGCCTAAGAAAGACACACAGAAACCTGTTTTTAACATATATAAATTCAATTGTTTATCTACAAAGGAAATAAAAAAAAACAACAAAGACAAATTATCGCGAAAAAATAATCTGCCGCACTTTAATCTGCCCATAAGTGTGGGTATGACATGCCTGTATAAGTCCACGATAGTTTCCATCTCCCAATCTCCGAAGCGCTTGCTGTCCGCGATATTCGTGGCCCTTGTCGGAGTAAGGCTCTGTGCCTGCGGTATATTTGAGTTCATGCGGAAGACGCATCCGTAGCTTTCCCGTCGTGTCGGCGTGAACATGATTGTAGATTACTGCTGTCCGATAAAAAATGAGTTGGAATGAAAATTAGGGCTGGCACCTATTGCAGGAGTCTGCTCTTTTCGGTTAATTGGGTTTCGCCACGAATCAAACACAAAGCATGTGGAGTTTGTCAAGCGGAAGAAAGATGCAGAGACCATGCGTCATAAAGCACACATAATAACCTGTTGTGATGTGAAGAAGCATAAACCCATATCACTTCTGCCCAATAACATGGACTCCGACCCGGACGAAATCATAGCCATATACCGGAAGCGTTGGGAAATCGAGCTGCTTTTCAAACAGATGAAACAGAACTTTCCGCCGAAATACTTCTATGGAGAAAGCGCAAACGCCATCAAGATACAGATATGAATGACGCTGATAGCCCCCCTGTTGCTGATGGTCATGCGGAAAGGTCTGAAGAAACGACAGTGAGTTTTCTCGGAGCTGGCGACAATGGTCGGAATCACATGGATGTATTACGTTGACTTCTCCAGTCTGTTCGACAACCCCGAAAAAGACTGGAGAGTCCTGCTCTCGGAGGCTTCCGGGGCACCTCCGGACCGTCCTTTTTTGACCGAGGGGGCTTGTAATTCGAAAAAACAGGCCCGCCCGCCGTAAAAGAAGCGGTCGGGCCATGAGGTCTTGGAGCTTTCAAATTTTACCGGACAGTAATAATTGTAGATAGTCTGCTTGGCGATGCGTATACCTTCTCTCCCCAA
>CATXZX010000303.1 GCA_958404085.1 uncultured Prevotellaceae bacterium
ACAACGCAAATACAGAATCGGAAGCCGCAGAATGAAAGAACTGCTACTTACGGACTGGTTGCCGACGACAAAGAAAGAGGTCGAACTCCGCAAATGGGACTACCTCGATGTCATTTTGTTCAGCGGGGATGCGTACGTCGACCATCCATCCTTTGGCGGGGCCGTCATCGGCCGCGTCATTGAGGATGCCGGATGGCGTGTCGCTATTGTTCCGCAACCGGACTGGCACGGTGATCTCCGGGACTTTAAGAAATTGGGACGACCGCGTCTGTTTTTCGGCATTGCCCCCGGCTGTATGGACTCAATGGTCAACAAATACACAGCCAACAAACGCTTAAGATCCGAAGATGCATACAGTCCGGACGGCCGCCACGACATGCGACCGGAATATCCGACCATTGTCTACACTCAAATCCTGAAAAAACTATATCCGGACGTACCGGTAGTCATCGGAGGAATCGAGGCATCACTGCGCCGCCTCACCCATTACGATTATTGGACGGACAAATTGCGTCCCTCCATCTTGCTCGATAGTCAGGCCGACCTGCTGATTTACGGAATGGGCGAAAAGCCCATGACTGATTTATGTAGCCTGATTGAAACCGAACTGCTGAAACACGACCCTGAAAGATACGCCTGTGTAACGGACTTTCGCCGGCTCATTGTTCAAAAGCCTATCCGACAGACCGTCACGTTAGATAAGAAAGACGAAATCTATCAGGGCATTACGGAGAGAGACATCCTGTTATATTCCCATGAAGAATGTCTGGCAAATCCGAAGCACCAGGCGGAAAACTTCCGGCATATCGAGGAGGAGTCGAACCGCTACGAGGCACAACGCATTATCCAGCCGATAGGGAAACGATATGTGGTAGTCAATCCGCCCTATCCCCCCATGGCCGAAAAAGAACTGGATGCCATCTACGACCTGCCATATACACGACTCCCCCATCCCAAATACAAGGGGAAATGCATTCCGGCTTATGACATGATTCGATTTTCCGTAAATATCCACAGAGGATGTTTCGGAGGATGTGCCTTTTGTACCATATCGGCTCACCAGGGTAAATTCATTGTCAGCCGAAGTCGGGACAGTATTCTCAATGAGGTCCGGAAGATTGTACAAATGCCCCAATTCAAGGGATATTTATCGGATTTGGGAGGACCGTCCGCCAACATGTATGCCATGCACGGAAAAGACCTTTCCATCTGCAAAAAGTGCAAACGGCCTTCGTGCGCACATCCGCGTATCTGTCCGAATCTGAATACGGACCACAGTACACTGTTAGCTTTGTACAAAGCGGTAGACGCCATACCGGGAATCAAAAAGAGTTTTATCGGAAGCGGTATCCGCTACGACCTGTTGCTACACAAGAGCCAGGATGAACACGTAAACCGGAACAATCGTGATTTTATCCGCGAACTCATCGTCAACCATGTCAGCGGACGACTCAAGGTAGCCCCCGAACACACATCCGAACGCGTACTCGATATTATGAGAAAGCCGTCGTTCAACCTGTTTTACGCCTTCAAGGAAATTTTTGACCAGGTAAATCGAGAAGCAGGACTGAAACAACAAATCATCCCCTACTTCATCAGTAGTCACCCAGGGTGTACGATAGAAAACATGGCGGAATTGGCTTGCATCACGAAGAACCTAGATTTTCATCTGGAGCAGGTCCAGGACTTCACGCCAACTCCCATGACGGTCAGTACCGAAATTTGGTACAGCGGATACCATCCTTACACGCTTGAACAAATCCCGTGTGCGCATAATCCGCAAGAAAAACTCAAACAACGCATGTTTTTCTTCTGGTATAAACCGGAGGAACGCACAAAAATCATGCACGAACTAAAAAACATGGGACGCGAAGACTTAATCAGGAAACTGTTTACAAACAACAGTAAAAAGAATTTTGAGTATCGACACAAAGAGCATAGGAAACAGGATTTCAGAAAAAAGAAATAATGCGCTCCGGGCTATCATGCCAAGAGCGATTCCATTGGGAGGCCAGATAATTTGGCTAAGAAGGCCCGGATTTCAAAAAAGCGGGCCCGGACGCTGTCCGAACACGGCCTTAGGGTTGAGACTTTTTGGTTCATCCATCTATTTTACGGATATTCATAAAACAGGAAGGGGACTTTATCCTGGTAAATATCAGCGATAAAGTCCCCTTCCTATTTATTTTATTCTTTTATCTGCGAAGCACAACGACTCAATTAAAGATAAAACGGAATTGTCTGAAATATACTTTCATTTCCTTTTTGCTCTTATTTATCAAACGCACATACTTGACTTTCTGACCTGCTGCACTTACTGCATAACACAAGGTCTTTCCCTGTTGTTTCTCTTTCAATGCAAGTTTCGTCCACGTCTGACCGTCATTACTGATTTCGCAGTCAAATGCCGAATACCATTCCGGAATGCCTAAGTCGAATGTAATTTCGGACAAGGTATGGGCAAATTCCATGTTAATAGCCACATAAGCGCCATCAGCCCAGGTAATCACTTCATTTGAAGGCGATACATTAACAACCCTGCCGCGTACATGGACCGGCTGTTTCGACAGCTGCGGAACATCGCTCTCTACGGAGAAAGGAATATATGTAGCTTTGGCATCCAACGAACACTGGTTCTTTTCATTATACTTGCTTACAGCCAATGCGAACATCTTATTCAACGACGGAAGAAGATGCAGGCTTCCCACTTTCACACCCGGCTGGTACGGATTCTGGTTGTACGAAGCCTCCAGTGCATACATCTGCGACGACAATGCTTTGGCATGCAAATAACAAGCCTCGAACTCTTTTTTATTACCGGACTCTTCAGCCGTTACCAAGGCCACAATATCCAGTCCGTATTCGCCCAAAAGTTTTGCCTGACGTACCCAGGGTTCAATTTCATCTATAAGAAATTTATTTTCCGTATTGGCTAACAGGATATCCGACGAATAGCCTAACTTTTTGCATTCATTACCTACTGCATGCAAAGCCTGTTTGTCCGAACGGCCGGTTTGGTAACTTTCGAGCATCTGCTTCAATGCCGGTTGCAACTCTACGGATTCTTCACGGCTGAAGCCATGTCCGTTCGGTCCGAGTGCTGAGGAATGGCTTGCAAAGGTTCTGAGATATTCTCCTCCGCCCGGCAATATGACATCCATAGACCGGTTCCACGACGCAAGACTGTCATAAGATTCCATATTCCAAGTATAATCGGCAACCGAGTAAAGCGCTATCTTCGAAGCCTCAGCGTACTCCATCGGATTGGATACGAATCCCGACATATCGTCTTTAATGTTCGTCCCGTTTCCGTATACAGCACCCATGAGCAAGTGGTCACGTACGTAATCGGACACCGGGAAGTTCCACCATATAAAAGCCTTACGTTTAATCAAAGGATTGATCCAGTCCATGGTAGGTTTGTCGATACAAGCGATGACACTGTTACCAGTCCACATAATCTGGATAGA
>CATXZX010000304.1 GCA_958404085.1 uncultured Prevotellaceae bacterium
GCCGGCCTGCATATTGGGCCACGACGGTGCCCGAGGCTACACCCTCGATACCCATTCCGAGTGCGTAGACGAAGGTCAGGCTGCACAGTATGTTCACGATGTTCTGCCCGATGGCTATGAGCATGGGGTAACGTGTGTTCTGCATGCCGATGAACCAGCCCGTCAGGCCGTAGAGGCTGAGCATGGCGGGGGCTCCCCATACACCGATGTAGAAGTAGCGGCGTGCCAGTTCCTCGACTTCGGCCGTGGACTGGATGAAGCGGAAGGCCAGGTCGGCCAGCGGACGGCTGCATGCAATGAGCAGGACCGATAGCATCAGCCCGATGCCGAGTACGTGGAGCAGCAGGCGGTTTTGTCCGAGGGTGTCGTTGCGGCCGTAGGCTTGGGCGGTCAGTCCGCTTGTACCCATCCGCAGGAAGGCGAAACTCCAGTAGATGAGGTTGAACAGCATGCCTCCGACGGCAATGGCGCCGATGTAGGCCGGCGAACCGAGGTGGCCCACGATGGCCGTGTCTGCCAGACCGAGCAACGGTACGGTGATGTTGGACACGATGGCCGGAAGGGCGATACGGAGTATGGGGGAACGGTATGGAGTGTGCGGAAACATGGTTTTAGCGTGTAGGGGGGTCGGACGGTTGTACGAATTGGACTTCTTTGAACGCATAGCGTCGGATGCGGCCGTCGGCATCTTGCAGGAGCAGGTGTCCGTCGGCTTCGACGTCGTACAACCGGGCCTGGAAGAGGCCGCCGGCATCGCGGTAGGGGTACAGTCCGTTGCGGCGGTACAGGCTGTTCAGGTACTGTTTCCGGATGGCGTCCCCATTTCCGTTTTCCAGTTCCCGGTAGAGTGTCTCGAAGTGGCCGAGAACTTGGTTCAGAACCTCGTCGGGCTGAAACCGATGTCCGGTGAGCTGCGCCAGCGATATGGGATTGGGGGCTGTACTGCGGAACTGGGTTTGGTTCAGGTTGATACCCGTGCCGATGCAGGCCCGTTCGATGTGGCTTCCGGTCAGGTCGCATTCGATGAGGATGCCGCATATTTTGCAGTCGCCGGCATAGATGTCGTTGGGCCACTTGATGCGGATGTCGTCCGTATAGCGTATCAGGGTATTGCGGACAGCCAGCGAGATGAGGTGGGAGAGGGCGAATTGCCGGACGGGAGGCAGGAAGCGGGGACGGACACCGATGCTGAACAGCAGGTTCGCGTCGCGTTCCGATTCCCAGCTGTTGCCGCGCTGGCCGCGGCCGGCTTGCTGGAAACGGGCTGTCACGGCGCAGAATGGGGCTTGCCGGAGTGTTTCGGCCGGCATGCTCCGCAGGTATGAATTGGTGGAGTCTACGGTGTCGAGGCGCAGGATGTGCCAGGAAGGAAGTGTATCGGAAAAATCAGTCATAGGCGGGAGGATGTAAAAGAGGTGGGACGGCGGCGGTCAGCTTTCGGCCGGATGAATGTCCGGGAGGCCGGGACGGAACGCATCGCGTATATGCTCGATGCGGAACGGAGGCTGTTCGCCTATGACGGCGACGATGTCGAAACGCACCGGCATGACGAGGCGGTGGAGGCGGATGTAGGCATTGGCCGCCGTCAGGGTATGCAGCATTTTCTGCCGGTCGACGGCTTCGGCCGGTGAGCCGTAGGATTCGTTCCGGCGGCTTTTGACTTCGACGAATACCAACAATCCGTAGCGCTCGGCTATGATGTCTATTTCCAGACGGCCGCATCGCCAGTTCCGTTCGCGTATGGAATAGTTGCGGAACATGAGGTAGCGGGCGGCCGCCTCTTCGCCGGCTAAGCCGAGCGTGTTGTGCTGCGCCATAATATCTCGGAGTTTTTTTGAAAAAGAAGCACGGTAATTGAAAATAGCAGGCTGGTCGTACGTGTCGGCATGGGCCGTCGGGCGCGGGACTCAGCGCTTCCGTTTGAAAAAGGTGCGCATCAGTTCGGCGGCCTCGTCTTCGAGTAGGCCTTTTACGACCTCGGTCTTCGGATGGAGTGCGCCGGGGGCATAGACAGAATAACCCCGCTTGGGGTCGGCCGCACCATATACGAGCCGGCCCAACTGGGCCCACCCCAGTGCACCGGCACACATGACGCACGGTTCCACCGTAACGTACAGTGTACATTCGTTCAGGTATTTTCCGCCGGGTGCGTTGGCGGCTGCCGTAACGGCCTGTATTTCGGCATGGGCGGTAACATCGTTCAAGGTCTCGGTCAGGTTGTGCGTACGTGCCAGTATCCGGTCGCGACATACGACAACGGCGCCTACCGGAACTTCGCCTTCGGCATAGGCCGCGCGGGCCTCTTCGAGCGCTTTGCGCATGTAGTAAGAATCGTCAGCCATGTGTTTTCTTCTTATTTTTCGGCAAAGTTAGAAATTAAAACGGAAACGGGCGGAAAATAAGGTGTGAAAGCCGTATGTGTGCGGCGGGAGACGCACCGGCAGGTACCGAAACGACGCAACGCAGACCGTCCGTTTCCGGAGTCTGCGTTGCATATGGATGGGGGATACGGCGAAGCCGTTGGCGGCGGGCCTTGCCGGTTAATAGTCGATGGGGCTGCTCAGTTGCAGGAGCGCGTTGCCCGGTCCGTAGTACATGCCGCTGACCTTGATGGTCTTGTTCTTTTCTCCGCTGCACGTTACGGTGATGCGCCCCGCGCTGATGTGGAGGTCTTTCTTTGTACGTATGCCCATGCACTTGGAGTCGTCCAGCGGATCGTTGGGGTTTACGTATACGTTTCCGCTTGTCTGTATGTTGATGGTCAGCGGATTGTTGTCCTCGTTCAGGTATAAATCGGTATCGGAGGAAATGCCTTTGGCACCATCTCCGCTCACGTTCAGTACGATGTTGCCGCCGGTGATGGTCATCAGGCTGTCGGAGCGGATGCCCTTGACGTCGGTACCGGTTACGTCGATGCGGATGCTTCCGCCGGCAATGTGGAGCTGGCCGTTCTGCTCGTCGGTGGCGTCTTTGGTGATTTCGGCCTGTATACCGTCGCCGTCTGTTCCTGAAATGGAGAGGTTTCCGCCTTCCATCAGGAAGTATTGTTTGCAGTGGAATCCGTCGCTGACGGCTTTGCGTACTTCGATGGTTCCGGTGCTGTGCTTCAGCTGCGTGTATTCATCGGAGGCAAAGGCGTGTTTGGCGTTTCCGTACAGGATAAGTGTTCCGCCGCCTTTGATTTCGGGATGTCCGTTGACGAAGAAACAGGCTTTTTGGAGGCCTCCGGCTAAGTCGGAAAGTGTGTTTACAGTACCTTCGGTCAGGCGGATGTCGATGCGTTTTCCGTTTTGGATGTCGATGGCGGCTCCCCGCTGGCTGGTCAGTGTGAGCCCGTTCAGCTGGACGCCGCATTTGTATTCACCGTCCATCGTGAAAGAGCCGTCGGAGGCATTTCCGGAGAGGATGTAAGTGATTTCATCCCCGCCGGTGATCGACGAAACGAGCGATACGTGTGCGCCGTCGAGGG
>CATXZX010000305.1 GCA_958404085.1 uncultured Prevotellaceae bacterium
GCTTCGCTGGAACTGGAGAAGAAGCTGAAAGAATTCAGAAAAGTTTCGTTGGAAGAAGCTAAGAAGTAAGTTTTTGGCAATGAGTAGTTCGTGAGGTTCCCGAGGCCGTTTTTTGTGCGGTTGTGGAAAGTCATGAACAGTTTATATAGACAATGCGTGCCCCTGTTTGAAGCGGCGCGCATTGTTTTTTGGGGGGTGTGAGATGACTGTCTGTTTCTGTGGGCATCAGGCAGTCGGAAACGTATTTGGTGCAAATGTATAGGGGGCTTTGTAATATGTATATGGGCTTCTCGTTGGCCCTGTACGGCTGTTTTCCCGTGAAAGGCAGCATATAAAGCAATGAGGAGCGCATCCCCGATGGAAATGCGCTCCTCATTGCTTTATGAATGGAATTCAGGATGATACGGATTAGGCCGTTTCAGTTTCGGTTTCTACCTTCTTGTTGCGTTTTGCCATCGTCAGGTATGCGATGGGCGCAGCCATGAAGATAGATGACAGGGTACCGAATACAACACCGAGTATCATTGCAAATGCGAAGCTGCGGATACTTTCTCCACCCAGGAAGAAGATGCAGAGCAGAACCAAGAGCGTAGAGCAACTCGTGTTGATGGTACGGGCAAGCGTGGAGTTCAGCGAATCGTTGAACAGACGCTTTGTGTCGCGTTTCGGATAGAGTTGGAAGTATTCGCGGATGCGGTCGAAAATAACGACCTTATCGTTGATAGAATAACCGATAGCGGTAAGAATAGCGCCGATAAATGTCTGGTCTATCTCGAGCGAGAAGGGAACCCAGCCCCAGCAGAGCGAATACATGCCGATGATGAGCAGTGCGTCTATGACCAAAGCGACTGTACTACCGATAGAGTAGGAAACGTTGCGGAAACGAATCAAAATGTAAATGAAGATGGCGATAAGCGCAAGGATTACGCTTACGATGGCCCCGTAGGTAATGTCTTCAGCCATGGACGGACCCACTTTCTGCGAACTGATAATGGAACCTCCGGCACGGTTGTCGCGGTCGATGAAGCGGTCCAGTGTTACATAGTCGGCCAGCAGTTTTCCGTTCTTCAAGGCGTTGAAGAGGAATTCTTCTACCTGTGAGTCGATATCTTCGGAGTCGTCGTCGATACGGTAGTTCGTTGTCACACGGATGGTCTTCTGGTCCGTACCCAATGCGATGGCCGATACGTTTGCCTCGCCCACTTCTTTTTGCAGCAGGTCGCGTACGGTCTCAGGCTGTACGGTCTGTTCGAACTGTACGACGAAGTTGCGTCCTCCGGTGAAGTCGATACCTTTGCTGAGTCCGCGTCCGACGAACGAAGCAAGGCATACGAGAATGGCGATACCGAAGATGGTGAACGATTTGCGGTACGCATTCATGAACTGGTAGCTCGGATTTTTGAACAGGTTGCGCGATACGTTCGTCGTGAACGTGAGGTTCAGCCATTTATCTTTGTTGAGGAAGTGTTCGTAAACGATACGTGTAATCCAAACGGCGGTGAAGAACGAAGCGACGATACCGATGATCAACGTAGTGGCGAATCCGCGGATAGGACCGGTACCGAAGTTGAAAAGGATGATACCGGTGATGATAGAAGTAAAGTTCGAGTCGAAAATAGCTGAGAACGCGTTGCTATAACCGTCGGCCAAAGCCGATTTCAGTGCCTTTCCGGTGCGGAGTTCCTCTTTGGTTCTTTCATAAATAAGCACGTTGGCGTCGACAGCCATACCGAGCGAGAGTACCATACCGGCGATACCAGACATTGTCAGGGCTGCCTGGAACGATGTCAGCACACCCATCGTAAAGAAGAAGTTCAGAATCAGCGCGCCGTTGGCTACCATACCCGGAATCAGGCCGTACATGACGCACATGTATATCATAAGCAGAATGAACGCCACGACGCACGATGTGAAGCCCTGATTGATGGATTCCTGTCCCAACGAAGGACCTACGATGTCCTCTTGTACGATGTGTGCGGGGGCCGGCATTTTACCGCTCTTGAGTACATTTGCCAAGTCTTTCGTATCTTCGGCCGTAAAGCTACCCGTGATGGATGAAACACCGCCTGTGATTTCGTTCTCGACGTTGGGCGCGCTGTAAACATAGCCGTCCAAAACGATAGCGATGGCGTGATCTTTGCATTTCTTTGTCATGGAAGCCCAGCGGCGTGCGCCGTCCGAGTTCATCGTCATGCTGACGCAGGGACGATTGTATTGGTCGTAGTCGTCTTTAGCGTCTACGACAACGTCTCCTTCGAGCGGTGCGCGACCGTTTCTCTCGGTCTTTTTAATGGCGTACAGCTCAAAAATGTCGGCTTTGGGGTAGAGGTCCGAAGGTTTAACGCCCCATTTCAGGTCCAGATCGGTGGGGAATTCCTTTTTAGCGACTTCGCTGTTTATCAAACTGTTGATTTCGGCCGTATCGCGTGCCAGTACATAGCCCACAACGCTACCGCGCTGACCCTGGGCAGGCATGATGCGCGACAGAAGCGGGTGTTCGGCTCTCGCCTTTTCGATTTCTTCTTTCGACGCGGTCTGGTTTTCCTGTTTGTTGGCAGTCTTGTTTTTCAGTGCGGCTGCCAGGTTGTCGTTTTTCGCCGTTTCTGCCGGTACGGCCGTGGTGTCGGCTGTTGCCATCTCGGCCGTAGCTGTTGTGTCGGTACTTGCTTTGTCGCCTTTGTTCGCTTCGGCCAGTTTGGCGTCGATAGCGCTCAGCATCGGAATGATTTCGGCGCCGTCGTAGGTCTCCCAGAATTCGAGGTTCGCGCTACCCTGGAGCAATTTGCGCACACGTTCCGGCTCTTTGATACCCGGCATTTCCACCATGATGCGTCCCATTTGGCCTTCCAGGGTCTGGATGTTGGGCTGGGCCACACCGAAGCGGTCGATACGTGTACGGAGTACGTTGTAGGAGTTGTCGACAGCAGCTTTCACTTCCTCGCGGAGTACTTTTTCAACTTCCGAGTCCGTACTGCGTGTCGTCACCTTGCCTTTCAGCTGTTGGGTGGCGAAAATTTCAGCCAAGTGTTCTTTGCCTGCAAGTCCCTGATAGTTCTTGATGAGGAGCGAGATGAAATCCGACTGGCTGTTTTTGGCTTGTTCTGTCGCACTGGTCAGCGCTTTTTTGAAGTTGGCATTTTCCGAATGGTCGGCCAACGTGTTTACGACGTCGGGTACAGATACTTCAAGAATGACGTTCATACCGCCTTTCAGGTCGAGTCCGAGCCCGATTTGCATTTCTTGGCATTGTTTCAGCGTGTATGCGCCCAACCACACTTTCTCATTTTTCAATGAGTCCAGGTAAGCCTGACCGGCCTCCTTACTCATAGACTCGGCCTTACCGGTGTAATAACTGGTTACGAACGAGAAAGAAAGGTAGAAAAGACATACAAGCGTAAGTAATACCGCGAAAATCTTTACGAATCCTTTGTTTTGCATATTAGTTTGTTATTTGAATTTTATTTC
>CATXZX010000306.1 GCA_958404085.1 uncultured Prevotellaceae bacterium
GAAACTCCGCATGAACTTTCTACGCATGTGTGTCGTTTTTTTCGTTCTGGGGATTCTTGTTTTCTTTATTGGGTTCGTTCCGTGTGTCGCGGTTGCGTCGTTCGCCGTTTTTGGCCTTGTCGTTTCTTGGACGGCGTTTGGGGCGTTTCTCGTCGTTACCCTCTTTTTTTGCTGTCGGCTGGTCGTTGGGGTTTTCGCTGCGTTTGTTTTCGCTTTTTCTTTCTTCGCGTGTCGTCTCGGCGTTGTTTTTCTGTTCGGCAGCGTTTTCAGTTGTCCGTTCGTTGCGTTTTTTCTTTTTGTTGCGCTTGTTTTTGCTCTTGTCGAAGCGGGTCAGGCTTTCTTGTTCGAGCAAGTCTTTCGAACGAGGTGCTTCTTCGGTGTCGGTTTCGGCCAGCGAGAGCGGTTTTTCTCCCTTGCGATTCATGTTCAGGACTTCGAAGGCGCGCCGGCTGGTGATGGTTACGACGTTTGCGGCCAGATGTTTGTCCGTAGAATAGCTGACGAGTCCGGCCAGGATGTCGCATTTGAAGAAATAGTAGGTGGCATCTTGCGTTTCGAGCGTTATCTCGCGGCTCGGCAGGCGTTTGTTTGCTTCCACATAGGCATCTACTTCGTAGTTGAGGCAGCATTTGAGCTTGGCACATTGGCCTGCCAATTTTTGCGGATTGAGCGAGATGTCCTGAAAACGGGCCGCGTTGGTGGAAACGGAAATAAAACTTTTCATCCAGGTGGCACAGCAGAGTTCGCGTCCGCAGGGGCCTATGCCACCGATGCGCCCGGCTTCTTGCCGTGCGCCTATTTGTTTCATCTCTATGCGGACATGGAATGTTTCGGCCAGTACTTTTATCAGTTTTCTGAAGTCTACGCGTTCATCGGCGATGTAGTAGAAAATGGCTTTATTGCCGTCTCCCTGGTATTCGACGTCCCCGATTTTCATATTCAGGTTGAGTTCGTTGGCAATTTGTCGGGAGCGGATCATCGTGTCGTACTCGCGGGCTTTAGCTTCCTGGTACTTTTCCATATCTACGGGCTTTGCCTTGCGATAAACGCGCTTGATTTCGGCATCGTTTTTGAGATTCGCCTTTTTTATCTGGAGCGGGACGAGCTGGCCGGTGAGGGTTACGACACCGATGTCGTGTCCCGGATTCGCTTCTACGGCCACGATGTCACCTTTTTGGAGCGGAATCTTGTTACTGTTGATGTAATATCCTTTTCGTGTGTTCTTGAACTGAACTTCTATGAAGTCGGAGCTTTGTGCGTTGCCCGGTACGTCTGCGAGCCAGTCGTATGTGTTCAGTTGCTTGTCCTGTCGGCCACAGCCTTTGGCGCTAAGTCCGCGCAGGGTACTATCGAGTTGAAAATCTTTCATATGTTTATTGTATCAGTAGGACGATCATTTTAAGTGAAAAGTCGAAAAAGACCATTTTTGGGTTTACGTTTTGTTCTATGTCGCGTTGCGCGGCTGCCAGTTCCTCTGAAATGCCGATTACGTTTCGCTCGTTGACGAAACGGGCGAAGCGTGTTGAGAAACGGGCTTCTTCTGTCGATAAATAGTTCAGTTCGGGACGGTGGAAATTATAGATGAAATTTTCCCTGATAAGCCGCTGGCAGTAACCGAGAAAGTGCTTTTGCCTTTCGCGTCCCCATGATGCGACTTCTTCGCTCCATGCCATCATATCTTTAATCTTGCGCTGGTAACTTAGTCGCATGAGCGATGTAAAGGAGTCGAAGAATAAATCTTCGTCTTTCCGGGTGCTGATGGTCTTGAGGGCCGCGGTGTAGTTTCCGTTGACCGTCCGGGCTATGTGGCGTGCGTCTTCTTCGCTCAGACCGTTGCGCTGTTGGAGCGCATCGCTGATCTCATCGTCACTGAGTTTGTGGAATGTGATACGCTGTGTACGGCTTGTGATAGTACTCAGTAGACGTTCGGGTTCGTTGCTTATCAGGATAAAGACGGTATCGGCGGGTGGTTCTTCCAGCAGTTTGAGCAATTTGTTCGCAGCCTGCACGTTCATGCGTTCGGCCTGCCAGATAATCATTATTTTGCGCCCACCTTCGCTCGATTTGAGCATGAGTTTTCGTCTTATCTCATCGCTCTCGGCGGCGTAGATCAGTGCTTGTTGGTTTTCTGCGCCCATCGCTTCGAGCCAACTGTTACTGTCTATGTAGGCCGAATGGGTTAGCAGGTTTCGCCATTCGGGTAGAAAAAGGTCGCTTGTGGCCTCTTTGGCCGAACCTTTCTTAATAACCGGAAAGACGAAGTGCAGGTCTGGATGAACCAGTTTGTCCAGTTTGAAACAAGCTGGGCAGGTGTTACACCGTTCCGTGCCGTTCGGCCGTTCGCACAGCAGATGACTGGCATATGCAAGGGCCATCGGCAATTTGCCGCAACCTTCCGGGCCGCAGAAAAGCAGCGCATGCGGAATACGGCCCTGTTCGTATTCGTGCAGCAACCGTTGCTTGATATCTTTTTGTCCGATGATGTCGCCAAAGAGCATGGAGCGCTTTTCTCTTTTAGTAAATACGTTTTGCGATTTCCCGAATACTTTCTGTTGCCGATACGGTATAAAAATGAATGCTGGGGACACCGTGGCGGATAAGTTCGCGGCATTGTTCCGTACACCATTCTATTCCTACCTGTCGGACCTCTTCGTCGCTTTTGCATTTCAGGGCCTCGCTCACCAACTCTTGCGGAATGTCGCAATGGAAGGTCTTTGGTACGACCGATAACTGCGAGAGTTTCGCCAAAGGCTTGATGCCCGGTATGATGGGGACTGTAATTCCTTCGTTTCTGGCCCGTTCTACGAAGCGGAAGTATTTGTCGTTGTCATAGAACATTTGTGTGACGGCATATCCGGCTCCCATTTCTATTTTTTTCTTGAACCAGTAGAAATCGGTGTCCATGTTGGGCGCCTCGTCGTGCTTTTCCGGGTAACAGGCCACACCGTAAGAGAACGGAACTCCCGGTGTCTTTATCGGTGAGCCGTCAACGAAGAAACCTTCGTTGAACCGGTTGATTTGTTCTTGTAGTTCCGTCGTATGGCTGTAGCCGTCGGGAGTGGGCTTGAATATACTGTCTTCTTTAGCCTTGTCGCCGCGCAGGACAAGCAGGTTCTGGATACCTAAAAACTGCAAGTCCAGCAAAACATATTCAGTCTCTTCACGCGTAAATCCGCTGCAAAGTATATGGGGGACAACCGGTATGTCGTATTGGTGCTGGATGGCTGCGGCTACGGCCACTGTTCCCGGGCGTCGACGGAGGCGGGCACGTTGCATCAGGCTGTTTCCCATGTCCCGATATACCGATTCACTCCGGTGCGTGGTGATGTTGATGTATGCCGGTTCGAATTCGCGCAACTGTTCGATGGTACGTGTCAGGCCACTGATACCTGTACCTTTGAGCGGCGGAAGCACCTCAAAGGAGAATGCCGTGCCTTCTTTTTGTTTGATAAGTTGAGTTATAT
>CATXZX010000307.1 GCA_958404085.1 uncultured Prevotellaceae bacterium
CGAAAGACTCAACTGTTCAAATAACCAGCTAAAGAACCTTTCGTTCTCCATGCGCAATGCAAACCTGGAATACCTGAACTGCAGTAACAACGAACTGACAACCTTGTCCATTACAAGCCTGAAGAAACTGAAAACGCTTATTTGCGACAACAACCTGATTGCAAGCCTGAATACAAGCACATCGTCGGACCTGAGGACCATCTGGTGCGAGAACAACGCCATCAAGTCGCTTTATCTCACCAACAACAAGGCAATCTATTCACTGATGTGTGCAGACAACCAGATTACAAATATCTCACTTGCTCCGAACATCCCGGCACTGACAGAACTCTGGTGCGAAAACAATTCGATCGACCGACTCGCCTTATCCGGAAGCTCCCTGAAAATGCTTGACTGCTCGAACAACGGTTTATCGTCCATCGAATATCCTTCGTACGTTTCTTCTACGAACAATATGTACGCAGTATTCTGCGATTACAACAACCTGAATTTTAACAATATGATACCGCGTTCATACGTGGCCGACCATTTTGTATACGGGCCTCAGAACAATTTCAATTTACCCGTCGAAGCCATTAACATCGACGAGACACTGGACCTCTCCGAATACAACAATACGCCATACATGAACCGTATTACAACCTACACATGGTACAGCTATGACGGAACACCGCTGAAGAAAGGTTCAAAGACTTCGGGCGCCGACTACCAGGTATCGCTCGGAAAGACAACATTCTACACCCAGCAGAAAGGCGGAACGTATTGTGTGTTGACCTCGTCTAAATATCCGGATTTGGCCATTCGTTCTTCGTGGCTGATTGTCAAAGACCCGTCCGATCCGAACGCTATCGGTACGGTCCAGGCCGGCAACAGTTTAAAGTACCAGTATAACGGCACGTCACTCAACGTACAGGCAGACCAGCCGACAAAGGTTACTATATATACGGTAAGCGGCATGATGGTATGGGACGGCACAGTCAGCCAAAACGGCACAAACATACCGCTGAAAAAGGGTATCTACCTGCTCAACGGAAAACGAATCATTTTATAAACGACAGAACAAAAAAGAACGAATCACATGAAAACATCCAACTTCATAGCACAGGCCGTCTTAAAGACCGGTATCGGATTAGCCTGCTTCGCGACATTGCCGGCGGCCGCCCAGAAAAAGCTCGCCCTCAGCAAGCCGGTCATTGCCCTCTCGGCCGAAAACGACACTGTCGGCTCTTCACAAAACCTTTTGTGCTTGGATATTGCGACGAACGTCGATATTGCCGTCACATCATCTCAGCCATGGGCTACAATCATACGGAACAATAAGAATGTCTACGTAAAAGTAGCCGAAAACACCGATGAAGAAGCACGTACAGCCCTGATAACCATTGCAGACAAGGACAAAAAGGCCCGCTCGCGCTATGTCCGTCTGGTACAACAGCGAAGCAATGCGTCCGAATACGTACTGGGGGACATCGAACTGAAAGTCAGCAGCGCAAAGACGAATACTTATCAGCCCGGAGGCGAAATAGAAAAGTCCATTGACGGTAACTTTTCCACTACGTATCACTCGCAATGGAGTGCAGCTATCAGCAAAGAAAATCCGGCCATACTCGAATATTTCTTTACCGGTACAGACCAGATTGATTACCTGACGTACCATCCACGTCCCGGAGGTGGAAACGGAAACTTTGCCCAACTCGAAATATGGTACAAGACAGCCAGCGACAACGATTACGTCAAGTTCGGCGATTTTGACTTCAACTATTCCTCCAGCCCGACAAGTATTACATTCCCCCAACCTCTGAAAAATCCGCGTGCCATCAAGTTTGTCGTAAATTCAGGTACGGGCAATTTTGCTTCCTGCGCTGAAATGAAATTCTTCAAAATTCGTGAACGTGATCCCGAATTCGACATTTTCGGCGACGAGCTATGTACAACGCTGAAAGAGGGCGTGGCGCAAACCGACATCAATGCACTTGAAAATCCATTTATCCGCAACTTGGCACAAAAGTTATTCAACAAAGAATATAATACAGAATATCGTGTAAGCCAATACGAATGCCTGCTCTCACCGCAAGCCCTTTCCGAACAATGGAGTACCCCGGGAAAACTATACGACCAGGTACAGGGAGCTACCGGTATCATGCTGCGGCCTGGCAAAACGATTGTCATGGCCAGTGGAATCCCGGCAAACAAGAGCGTAGGCCTACGTGTTATCGGATGGACGGTTGAAGACCTCGGAACTTTCAAAAACGGCTTCAAGAGCGAACAATACGCGCTGCGCAACGGTGTCAATATCATCGACAAGACCTCTGACTGGAACGGACTGGCATACCTCGACTATTTCGATTACAACCCGGAACAATATGCCGACAGCCCTGTCAAAATTCATATCGTCAACGGAAAAGTAAACGGTATACTCTCTCCCGACAAGAGCAACGAAGAAATGGACGAAATCCTGAGAAACGCTGCATACACCACCATCGACCTCATGGGAAGCCGTGTACACTCCGTTTGGGAAACATCCGCACTGCTTACTTACACCAAGGGACAATATCGCCGCTACATGAACGTACTCGACACGCTGATTGCATGGGAACACCGTCTGATCGGTCTGGAAAAATACAACCGTATTCCCAAGAACAAGACTCTGGCCTACGTAAATTATGACTACTACATGTATCAGGGTGGCATGGGTGTTACATTCAAATACGACACACAATACCGCTGCTGCAGCCCCGACAACATCATGTACCGCGATGACGACGTCGTATGGGGACTGAGCCACGAATGGGGACACCAACACCAGATGAATCCATACTTCTGCTGGGCCGGACTCAGCGAAAGTTCAAACAACATGAACTCGTGTTACAACGTCCTGCACATGGGATATACAGGTTCGCGCGTATCGAACGGATGGCAGCGGGCACGCACCGATCTTCTGAACGACGGAGCGAAACGTACCGTCAGCGGCGCACGTTCGAGAGCTTACTACGAAAACAGCCGCTGGAGCTGGAACACCGAATTACGCGACCTGGCCCGCAGCATGGTTAACGATACCATCATTCCGGCACAGACCGACAACCTCGAACGTTCCGTATCCATCAACGAAGTGAACGTCGAGTCGAATCTGGCCCCCTTCTTCATGCTCCACTGCCACTTCACACCCACGCTGCCGGACTACACGCCCGACCTCTACGAGGCACTTCGCTGCACCGACACGAATGAAGACAAATACGCCATCCTGGCAGGTGCCCAAAACGGTGTAAGCGGTAAATACGACCAATACAAAGCCGCCTACCCCAACTCCGTATGGATTACCCGCAACTACATTCAGGCCAGCAGTTCGACATGGCTGAACAGTGTTCCGTACATATTCAACTACGTCCGCAACGCTTCCAAGATTTCGGGATACAACCTCTACCCCTATTTCGAAAAATGGGGATTCTTCCGC
>CATXZX010000308.1 GCA_958404085.1 uncultured Prevotellaceae bacterium
TCGTCTTTCCCAGTCTGAAACATGGGAGCGTACTTGAACTCTGGTGTTTTTGCCATGATCTTTTAATATATTAGTTAAGTTTGTAGCATTCTTCGGGCATTGCGCAACCTGCCACACCGCCCGCCCGGCCTACTCATCCTCGTAGGTATCGAACAGGAAGTCGTTGTACGGGTATTTCTGTACGTGCAGTTCGCGTACCTTTTTATACAAGAGCTGACGGAGTTCCTCGATGTTCGTACGCTCGCGGGCCGAAATGAAAATGCAGTTCTCATTCAGTTTAGCCATCCACGTATTCATCAGGTTTTCCAGCGAGATGTTTTCGCGCGTGGGGGCTGTCAGGTCGTCGGCCTCCTTCTCCACCCAGCTGTACGCGTCTATCTTGTTAAACAGGATGACGGAGGGTTTGTCGCCGCACCCCAAATCGCCCAATGTCTGTTCCACCACCTGAATCTGCTCCTCGAAGTCCGGATGCGAGATGTCTACGACGTGGAGAAGCAAATCGGCCTCGCGCACCTCGTCGAGCGTACTCTTGAACGAGTCGACCAGGTCCGTAGGAATCTTGCGGATAAAACCGACCGTATCGCTCAGCAGGAAGGGCAGATTCTCTATAATCACCTTGCGTACCGTGGTGTCGAGCGTCGCAAAAAGTTTGTTTTCGGCAAAGACGTCGCTTTTAGCCAGCAGATTGATAAGCGTCGATTTTCCCACATTGGTATATCCGACCAGCGCGACGCGTATCAGGCGGCCGCGATTCTTACGCTGTGTGGTTTTCTGACGGTCTATATCGGCCAGACGCTGCTTGAGCAACGCCATACGGTTCAGGATGATACGACGGTCCATCTCCAGCTGCGTCTCGCCCGGTCCGCGGAGTCCTACCGACCCCTTGCCGCCGCCCGAACCGGAACCGCCACCCTGACGTTCGAGGTGAGTCCACAAACGTTGCAGACGGGGAAGCATGTAGCGGTACTGGGCCAGTTCGACCTGGGTCTTGGCATTGGCCGTCTGCGCCCGCATGGCGAATATGTCCAGTATCAGGGACGTACGGTCCAGTATCTTGACCTTCAGTTCTTTTTCGATGTTCCGGAGCTGTTTTGCCGAGAGTTCGTCGTCGAAAATAACCATTCCGATTTCACGCTCGGCCTCTTCCTCCGCTTCTATGTACTGTCTGATTTCGTCGAGTTTGCCCTTTCCGACGTACGTAACGGAGTTCGGAAAATCCAGGCGCTGCGTAAAGCGGGCCACGGTACGGGCACCGGCGGTTTCGGCCAGGAACTCCAGTTCGTCCAGGTACTCGTTGGTTTTCCGCTCATTCTGTGTCTTGGTCACAAGAGCCACTAAAACAGCCGTTTCGGCCTGTGCTTCAGATAATACAAATTCTTTCATTCTTCAACTATGGCTCTCACCCTCGGATGAAAGCGGGTTCTGTTTCACATTCTATATGTTTGCAAAGATAAAAAAAACGCGGGAATAATCGGCCGGAATCCAAAGAATTGATTTTATTCGGGCCTGCCAATTCGAACCAGGTGGCCCGAATTTCGAAATAGAAGGCCCGGACGACGCAATACCTGCGCCCGGACCGGCCTTACAGTCGCTGACCAACGCAGGACAATCCTAAAAAAACAGGACACAAACGAAACCGATAAGATATTTAATCGTATTTTTGCACATAAGACAGGCTGCGCCTCCGCAAAAAGAACAAGTTCCATTATTCACGACCCTAATACATCCACGACATGATAAGAAAAGTTTTTTCGATTCCCTGCATCGCAGTGTTGCTTTCTGTCCCGGCGTTTTGTCTGGGCAAGGTTAAAGATGCCGCGCAAAGTCCGGTAGACTATGTCTCGACACTTGTCGGAACCCTATCGAAGCACGCACTCTCGACGGGGAATACGTATCCGGCCACCGCGCGCCCCTGGGGAATGAATTTCTGGACACCCCAGACCGGAGCGATGGGAGACGGATGGACGTATGTCTATACGGCCGACAAACTTCGCGGCTTCAAGCAGACGCACCAGCCAAGTCCGTGGATAAACGACTACGGTGCATTCTGTTTCATGCCCGAATCGGGGGACCGGCCTGTATTCGATGAGGACAAGCGGGCGAGCTGGTTCTCGCACAAGGCCGAAGTGGCACGCCCCTACTACTATGCGGCATACCTGGCGGACTACGACATCTACACGGAACTCACTCCTACCGAACGAGGAGCGGCCGTAAGGGTCACTTACCCGGAGGCGGAACATTCTTATTTCGTAGTAGACGCCTACGACAAGGGTTCCTACGCCAAAATCATTCCTTCCGAAAACAAAATCATCGGCTATACTACCAAAAATTCGGGCGGTGTGCCCTCGAACTTCAGAAACTATTTCGTCATTATTTCCGACACGCCGTTCAGCGACTACAAGGTGGTTAAAGACGCCGGCATCGTAGACGGAACGGAGTCGCAGTCCAATCACTCCGGCGCCGTGGTGGGCTTCAAAACCCGAAAGGGGCAACAGGTAAACTTCCGCATAGCGTCGTCGTTCATCAGCTTTGAACAGGCCGAACTCAACCTGAAGGAACTCGGCGACGGAGATTTTGACCGGCTGAAGGCCGAGGGACGCGACCGATGGAACGATGTTCTCGGACGCATCCGGGCCGAGGACGACAACATCGACAACCTGCGCACATTCTATTCCTGCCTTTACCGCTCGGTACTCTTTCCGCGCGATTTATCGGAGGTGAACGCTGCGGGCGAGCGCGTACATTACAGCCCGTTCAACGGCCGTGTTTGTCCGGGACACCTGTTCACCGACACGGGATTCTGGGACACATTCCGTTCGCTGTTCCCGCTGCTCAACCTCGTCTATCCCGAAATGAACCGAAAGATGCAGGAAGGCCTCGTAAACGACTGGAAAGAGAGCGGGTTCCTCCCCGAATGGGCCAGTCCGGGCCACCGCAACTGCATGGTAGGCAACAATTCGGCCTCGGTCGTGGCCGACGCTTACATAAAGGGGCTACGCGGGTATGACATCGACGAACTCTGGAAGGCCGTCACCGGCGGCGCACACAACGTACACCCCAAGGTCGGTTCGACGGGGCGTCGGGGCTGGGAATACTATGACAGACTGGGGTACGTACCGAACGATGTCGGCATCAACGAAAGTGCCGCAAGGACGCTGGAGTACGCATACGATGACTGGTGTATCTGGACTTTGGGAAAGGCGCTCGGCAAGCCGGAAGAAGAGATTGCTCCCTATCGTAAAGCGGCCGAAAACTATAAGAACCTGTTCCGCAAGGAATATTCCCTCATGGGCGGACGTAGGAAAGACGGCAGTTTTCCGGAAAAATTCAACCCTCTTAAATGGGGAGGCGACTTTACCGAGGGCAACAGCCTGCACTATACGTGGTCGGTATTCCACGACGTTGCCGGCCTCATCGACCTGATGGGAGGCGACGAGCGCT
>CATXZX010000309.1 GCA_958404085.1 uncultured Prevotellaceae bacterium
GGTCACACGCGAGTGCCTTGAAATAGAGGCTCCCGCCGATAAGTCCCGTTTCACTTGCACGGCTGACACCATGTGGCGAAAAAATCCACCAGCACCGGTCGGTCGCCCGATATAACGTCTTTGAATGTTTCCATCGTTATGCTATATAATTCTACCTTTTCCGATTGTCTTACAAAAATAGCGCTTAAAATCCATAGCACCCAAATAATTTTCAAAAAGTGCGAAGGGAGCGAACATCCTTGCATACAGGCACAGAGACAACCGGCAGTCTTTCCGCCCTTCGGGGATGATTGCCGACCGGGGAAAGAGGCCGAGAGACACACGAACAGCAGCCAACCCACCGAACGCGGGCCTTGTTTTTGGAATCAGGTGGCCCGTATTTCAAAAAACAAGGCCCGGCATACGCATTGCTGCGTCCCGGGCCCGTTTTCGTCTGTCTACGGACGTTACCGGAGCGATTGTCGGTACCCGCAGGGGTAACCGCATTTCCGAATCATTCGATTGAGGAAAGCGGAGTTCCGCCCCAGGCTTTATTCGGCGTATTGCCAAGTTCTATCACAAGCGTACCTCCGCGCGTCAGCTCCTCGTGCGCAATCCTGAAATACGGATATTCTTTTCCGTTCCAGGTCACCCGCTGGATATAGACGTTGTCGGGGGTATTATGAAGAGTCTTTATGATCAGTTTTCTCCCCTTATAATACCGTTTGTCGAGCTGGATGACCACCTTGTCGAAGAGCGGAGACGTAATTTCGTACTGCGGATGCACAGCCGCGCCTCCCTGCACATCAAACAGTCCGATAGCCATCAGCACACCCAAGGCCCCCATTTGACCCTGGTCCTCATCGCCGTTGTAACCGCCATAAGGAGTCACATCGCCGAACACTTCTTTTTTAATACGCCGCACCCAGTACTGGGTCAACCAGGGCGCACCGGCGTAACTGAACAAGTGGGCCATGTGCAGGGAAGGCTGGTTCTCGTAGTCCACCCAGCTAAGGGCATGATTGCCATGGGGCGATATGAAATTATTGGAGGCCGACTCGCGGAACTGACGGTCCAGTTTCTCCACAAAGGCATCGTTTCCTCCGATCAGCCGTATCAGGTCCGGGATATTATGAGGCACATAATAGGTAAATATAGCCGCATTGCTCTCGACGAAGCCGGGCATATTGAACCCCTTTCCGACGGGCGAGAAATCCTTCATCCACGAACCGTCGGCCATCCGCGGGCGCATCCATCCGCTTTGTGCGTCGTACACATTGCGGTAATTGTACGAACGCGCCATGTATTTGCGGTAATCCTCCTCACGGTTCATGGCCTTGGCAAACTGAGCCATGCACCAGTCTTCGTAAGCAAAATAGAGCGTCAGGGCGCACCCCTCGAGATGCATGGGTTTGCCCGGCATTTCGGGTACATAGCCCCGGTCGATGTACGAACGCATCAGGTTGTAGGGCGAAGTGCCGTACCCCACATAATCGCGGATGCCTCCGGGTTCCGAATTCTTCAGACAACCGCGGTACGCCGTCTCCGCATCGAAATCGCGGATGCCCTTGTTGTAGGCCGCCGCAATGAGCGGTGTGGCCTGGTCGCCCACCATGACGTACGTGTAATTGCCACCGCTCGGTCCGCGGGCTATCATACCGCCGTTCGTATAGTAATCGGTCAGCGAAGAGACGAACTCGCTCATCACTTTCGGGTAAGCCAGCGACCACAAGATGTTCAGGTTAAACTCGCTCCCCCAGAAAGCATCCGAATTGTAGGTATTGCGCACCGGTCTGCCGGCCACTACCGGAACCTGACGCACCACGGGCTCTTTGCCGGTATGGTCCACATACTTTCCGTTACAGTCCGAAAACGTATGACGCCCCAGCAACGCATGCCACAGGTCCGTATAGAACTTAATCCGCTCGGCCTCGGTGCCACCCTCCACGGCAATCGTGCCGAGCTGCTTGTTCCATTCGTCAAAAGACTCCTTCATCACCCGGTCAAAGTTCCAGTGCGGCAGTTCCGTATCCATGTTCAGGCATGCCTGCTCCTCGCTCACGTACGAAATGGCGACTTTCATCAGAAGCGTTTGTTGCCGGAGCCGGTCGAACGTAACATATCCGCCCACGTCCGGGCCCTCGAACGCATCTTTCCGGACAAGAACTTTTTCCTTTCCGCTTCGTTCCCATCCTCCGAATCCGGCCATGTCCTGGTTGAAACGGGCCACGAAGTAGACCGTCACCGCCTTTTTGCGACGACCGGTAGGAGCCAGGACGGAATAGCCGCGTATCTCGTTCGGCGAGACACGCCGGACGGCCGCCTTTTCGGTCCGTCCGTGCGCCAGAAACGCACCGACATCGAAGAGGACATTGGCCTGCCGACCCGCCGGATACACATAACGGTGCATCCCGACACGCGGTGTAGACGTAAGTTCGGCCGTAATGCCGTAGGCATCCAGCATCACTTTGTGATAACCGGGCTTTACCGTCTCGTTACAATGGGAATAGGCCGATTTGTAAACCTCCATGCCCTTATGACCGGTGACGGCGCCGGTTGTCGGCATCACCGGAATACCGGCCAACTGCCAGCAATGTACGTGACTGAAACAGCGTATGGCGTCCGAGCCGTACAGATAACCGGAATTCCAACTCCCACGGGTCTGCGTGTCGGGGCTCAGACTCACCATGCCGAACGGCCGCGAGGCGGAAGAGAAATAGAACCAACGGGATTTATGCGTGTCGATTTGCGGACGCACATAGTCCACCGGGAGACGGTCTGCCCACAAAGGGGCCACCGCCAGGCATCCGAAGATGCATGCAATCATGTTTTTTTTCATACGTTTTGAGTTTTTGCGGCCCTACGCCGCACACCCGCCACCGGAACGGCGCGACCTAATTAACGACGACTACCGGAAAATATTCTTTGAACAAGCGTTCGGCCGCCGTTATCTGTTCCGGTGTATTTTCTTTGACTCCTTTCAGCTCATACTCCCATCCCATAGCTTCATACTTGTGTACTCCCAACGTATGGTAGGGCAGTATCTCGACACGTTCTATCATCTTGTAGTGTCCGAGCGTCTCGCCCAGACGGCGTATGTCGTCCTGCGAATCGCTGATGCCGGGCACCAGCACGTAGCGCAACCAGAAAGGACGTCCGTTGGCCTCCATCCAGGCTGCCGTGCGCAGTGTCTGTTCGTTGCTGTGACGGGTCAGAGCCTCATGGCGGGCCGGATCGATTTGCTTGACATCGAGCAAAACCAAATCTACGCGGCGCAGCAAGGCCTCGACCGCCTCGTTCCAGATACTGCCATTACTGTCCAGACAAACATGCAGGCCGGCTTCCTTCAGGCGTTCCACAAGTGGCAGCAACGCGCGGGCCTGGAACGTCGGTTCGCCGCCCGAGAAGGTCACTCCGCCACGCTTTCCGAAGAAAGGTTTCATCGACACCGCCT
>CATXZX010000310.1 GCA_958404085.1 uncultured Prevotellaceae bacterium
TTCGGAATGGTTCTTGCGCATGATGATGGCGCGCAGGAAGGGCGAAATAAGCAGGATGGTGAGGATACCGCAAGCCGCGTTGCCGTACCAGTGGGTCAGGGTATTGCGCAACAGCGGCAGCAGAAATGTGAACGATAGCCCGATGATGGCGATGCAGAGGATGGAATAGGATATTACCTGCTTGATGAGTGCCATGGACAACTTATGCCAGTGGCTTTCGGTGCTTATCGTCGGAATATCGTGAGTCAGTTCGTTCAGAATGTGTTTGACCGGTTCCGGAACATGTTTGTTCAGGTGCGTGTAGGCCGGGCCGGCCAGGCGAATCATGTACGGCGTGAGGAAGGTGGTAATGACGGAAACGGCTACGACAATGGGGTAGAGAAAATTGCTCGTGACCCCGAGCGTAACACCCAGCGAGGCTATGATAAACGCGAACTCGCCGATTTGCGCCATGCTGAACCCGCATTGCATGGCCACCTTCGGCGGTTGTCCCGACACCAGGAAACTCAGTGTTCCGAAGACGGCCTGACCCACCAGAATGGTCAGCGTCAGTACAATGATGGGGAGGCTGTAGTCTACAAGCACCCGCGGATCGACCAGCATGCCGACAGATACGAAAAAGATGGCACCGAACAAATCTTTGACCGGGCCGACAAGGCGGCTGATGGAGTCGGCCTCGACGGTCTCGGCCAGAATGCTTCCCATCATGAAGGCGCCGAATGCTGCGCTGTAGCCCATGTCTTCGGCCAGCACTACCATACCGAAGCAGAGGCCCAGCGAGACGATCAGCAGGGTTTCGCGGTTGATGAACTGCCTGTATTTGCGCAGAAACAGCGGGATAATGAAGATTCCGACGATGAACCACAGTATCAGGCAAAACATGAGGCGCAACAGGCTGTTGAACAGCTCGGTTCCCTCGAAGTGGCGGCTGATGGCAACGGTCGAAAGCATGACCATCAGCAGGATACCCAGAATATCTTCCAGGATAAGTACGCTGAGGACCTGTCCCGCAAAGCGTTGCTGGCGGAGTTTCATGTCGTCGAAGGCTTTGTAAATGATTGTCGTGGACGACATGGCCAACATGCCCCCCAGAAACAGGCTGTCCATGCTCGACCAGCCGAACAGGTGGCCCGTAAGGGTTCCCAGACTGATCATGCAGAAGATAATGGTGCATGCGGCGATGATGGGGGCAACGCCCAGTTTGAGGACCTTCTTGAAACTGAATTCCAGTCCCAACGTGAACATGAGGAAGATGACACCGATGTCGGCCCACGTGCTGATATGGCTTATGTCGGTGACGGAGGGAGTGTATGGCATGTGGGGGCTGGCCAGAAATCCGGCAACGATATATCCCAGCACAAGCGGCTGCTTGAGACGCTTGAACAGCAGTGTAACGACACTGGCCAGGATGAGAATCAGAGCCAGGTCGGTAATGAGTTGGGACGAGCCTTCCATCTTTATTCAGAACGTGCGGACAACTCGCAGATTTTGACGATGGTCAGCATACCTTTCTCCATAGAAGGAATTGGAACGAACTCGTAAGGTCCGTGGAAGTTGATGCCGCCGGCAAAGATGTTCGGGCAGGGAAGGCCTTTGAACGAGAGTTGGGCACCGTCCGTGCCTCCGCGGATGGCTTTCACGCGGGGAGTGACACCGGCGGCCTTCATGGCCTCCTCGGCCAGGGTGATGATGTGCATGACGGGCTGTATCTGGCGGCGCATGTTGTAGTATTGGTCGCTGACGATGGCACTGACGGTGCCGGCACCGTATTCGCTGTTGAGGTCGTCCACCAGTTTTTTCGGAAAGTCCTTGCGGGCCTCGAAACGGGCGTCGTCGTGGTCGCGGATGATATACGATACGGTAGCTTTTTCGACGCCTCCTTCCACACCGGTCAGGTGGTAGAAGCCCTCATAGCCTTCGGTCGTTTCGGGAGTCTCGTCGGCAGGCATGCGTCCTATCAGTTCAGCGGCCACCCGTACGGCGTTTATCATTTTGCCCTTGGCGTAGCCCGGATGCACGCTGACTCCGGTAATGCTGATTTTGGCCGATGCGGCGTTGAAGTTTTCGTATTCCAGTTCGCCTACTTCGCCGCCGTCCATCGTATAGGCCCAGTCGCAATTGAATTTTTCGACGTCGAATTTGTGGGCGCCCAGTCCGATTTCTTCATCGGGATTGAACGCAACGCGGATTGTGCCGTGCTTGATTTCGGGATGTTCGAGCAGGTAGACCATGGCCTGTACGATTTCTGCGATGCCGGCCTTGTCGTCGGCACCTAGCAGGGTGTGTCCGTTCGTTACAATCAGGTCTTCGCCGACGTGGTCGAGTAGTTCGGGGAATTTTTCCGGGTCAGAAATGATGGAGTCCTTTTCGTCCAAAACGATCTTTCCTCCGTCGTAGGCGCGGACGATGCGCGGACGGACGTCGGCACCCGAACAATCAGGACTGGTGTCCATGTGTGCAATGAAACCGATGACCGGAAGCTGACGGTCGGTATTGGCCGGAAGGGTGGCGTAGAGGTAACCGTGTTTGTCCAGTTCGATGTCTTGCAGGCCGCAGGCCAGCAGTTCGTCGCGAAGGTATTCGGCAAAAGTCATCTGTTTGGCTGTGCTGGGAGTTGTTTCACTGTTGTCGTCAGACTGGGTGTCGAAGCTGACGTATTTGAGGAAGCGTTCAATAAGGTCCATATATGATTTGTTTTTATAGGTTTGGTTCCAGTGTAGGAGCATGTCAATGCTCGTAGCTACAAAGTTAGTCATTTTTATCGAAAGCGTGGGCGGAAACGGGCATTCTTCGTACGAAAAATTGCAGTGCGGACTGTCTATGGGAAGGATTGCGTGCCTCTCAGTCCATCCTCTCGTATTTTTATAACGAAGGAGCCATTGACGTACCATTTTTTAGTCAAGTATCATTTCTCGGCACAACGATTCCGGTGGCTTGCTTGTAATTAAACGATTTCCTATTTGATGTAAGCCGTTCCCCAAAGGTGTGGCGTTTATACATAATATACCCCAAAAGTTTTGTGTCTAACTTTTGGGGTGTAGTTCATAACCGTTGTCTTTTACAGCGAATGCGTGTCATTGCAGTTTATTGTCGCGCAATGCTTCATTGATGAGTGCTTCCAGTTCGTCGCACAATTCCGGATTGTCTTTCAACATGGCCTTGACGGCATCGCGCCCTTGCCCTATTTTGGTCTCGTTGTAGCTGTACCACGAACCGCTCTTTTTCAGGATTCCGAGTTCGGCGCCCAAATCCACGATTTCGCCCACACGCGAGATGCCTTCGCCGAATGTGATTTCGAATTCGGCCCGGCGGAAGGGGGGGGCAACCTTATTCTTCACGACCTTCACTTTTGTCAGGCGGCCCAGGATGTCCTCACCGTCTTTCACCTGTGTACTCGAACGGATATCTATACGCACGCTGGAA
>CATXZX010000311.1 GCA_958404085.1 uncultured Prevotellaceae bacterium
TGCAGATAGATGCTTTTGCCCGTAGCGGGGTCGAATACGCCCACGGTGACCTTGTGGCTTGTCATGCCGGCCATGGGGTATTTGTCGGGGCGGTAGGCAGCCGGCCGTTCGGCGATGTCTACTTGCGGATAGTCCGTCACCATACTCTGGTCCATGCGGTAGAAGGCGAGCAGTGTGCCCTTCGGACTCCAGAAGGTTCCTTTGTGGATGCCGAATTCGTCGCGGTGTACGCTTTGTCCGTATACCAGTTCGCGCGAGCCGTCGGTTGAGACGGGCAGGTTGCGGCCGTCGGCCGTCTGTACGTAGAGGTTGTGGTCCTTGACGTAGGCTTTGGCGCGCGAGGCGGCGTTCCAGTCGCTATGGCTTTCGCCCCCGATGCGTGCTTGTCTCCATACGGCGCTTCCGGTGGTCCAGTTGACGAGTATGGCCTCGCGTCCCGTGCTGACGAGTACGAGGGGTTGGTCGGGATAGGGGAAGGTGGCGTTCGAAAGCGTGCGCACCCGGTTTTGTTCGGTAGCGCCTGCCCAGCGGTTGATGTCGTCGAGTGTGAAGTATTTGAGGGTACGTCCGTTTCGCTCCACTTCGCTCACGCAGTCGATGTCCTGCTGCATGAGCCGCTCGCCCCACCAGGTCGTATGGATGGTCTTGGGGCGGAGGTTCCAGAAGGTGTCGCCGCCCGAGAGCAGGTCGTTGAGCGTGAAACTTTTCTTAGTCTGTGCCATGACGGATACGGATACGATGGCCAACGATGCGATTAAAAGAGTTTTAATCTTCATACTTGTCCTTTTTATTTTTGTTGAATGGTTTTCCGTTGCGGTTGAACGAACGTTTTTCGCCGCGGAACGCGTTCCGGTCGTTGCGGGGGGTGCGCTCGCGTTCGTCGCGGAAGCCGCGTTCGCCGTTGTGGTTGCGTTCGAAAGTCCGCTTTTCGCGTTTAGGGTCGTTGTTCTCGCGTTCGGGGCGGTTCTGCCGGCGTGTTTCGCGGCGTCGGCTTTCTTCGAAATCGCGGTGTTTGCGCAATACGTAGGCCGGTATACCGTCGCGTTCGGCCTGCTCTTCGTCGTCTTCGAAACGGTTTTTGAAGTCGCGGTGTTGTTTGAAGCGTTTCTTCTCGGCCATTTGCTTCCGTTCCTCCGTTGTTTTCAATTCTTCGCCTGCTTCGCGGAAACGGCTCAGTTTTCCGTCGAACAGGATGTACTTCCGGAACTCGCAGTCCAGCGAACCGTTGAAAAGGGGAATCTTGAAACTCGGTTTCAGGCCGATCTGGTCGAAACATTCTTCGCGGTAACTTAGAATCCAGGCCTCATTACCGGAAAATTCGTTCTTCAGCCGTTCGCCAATGGTGCGGTAGAGGCCGAGCAGGTCGGGGCTCGATATGCGTTCTCCGTAGGGCGGATTGGTGATGATGAGAGCCTGTTTTTCCGGGCGCTTGAACTCCTGGATGGGGCGCTGCACAATGTCGATGTCGCCGCTGACGCCGGCCGATTTAACGTTGGCCAAAGCGGCTTCGACAGCCTGGCGGTTGATGTCGTATCCGTAGATGTGGTGATCGAAGGGGCGCTCTTGCGAATCGTCGTTGTAGACGGCATCGAGCAGTGCCCGGTCGAAGTCCTGCCAGCGCTCGAAGGCAAATTCTTTGCGGAAGATGCCGGGCATGATGTTCTTGGCGATGAGGGCGGCTTCGATGGCGATGGTTCCCGAACCGCACATGGGGTCGATAAGGTCGCATTCGCCGTTCCAGCCGGACAGCAGGATGAGTCCCGCGGCCAGCACCTCGTTGATAGGAGCCTCGACCGTAGCCTGCCGGTAACCGCGGTGGTGGAGGCTCTCGCCCGACGAGTCGAGCGAAAGGGTACACTGGTCTTCGGCAATGTGCATGTTCAGTTTGATGTCGGGGTTGGTGACGCGGATATTAGGCCGTTCGCCGGTTTCTTCGCGGAAATAATCGACAATGGCGTCCTTTACTTTATAAGCGACGAACTTTGAGTGGCGGAATTCCTGCGAGTAAACGACCGAATCGACGGAGAATGTGGTCTGAAGGGTGAGGTACTGTTTCCAGTCTATGGATTTGACGGCGGCGTAAACCTGGTCGGCTGTCTGTGCCTTGAAGTGCTTGATAGGTTTTAGAATGCGTACGGCTGTACGGAGCGCCAGGTTGGCACGATACATCAGTGATTTGTCGCCGGTGAACGATACCATGCGTCGCCCTATCTGTATGTTGTTTGCGCCCAGGGCGGTAAGCTCTTTGGCCAAGACTTCTTCCAGTCCCTGAAAGGTCTTGGCGATGAGTTCGAATTCTGTTTCCATTTATAAAGGTTGTTTCCTGTTTTTGCGTTGAACGAGCCGCGAGCCCGGAGCTACGTCTTCCGTTACCCAGATGTTCCCCCCCACGGTCGACCCCTCGCCGATGGTGATGCGTCCCAGAATGGTGGCGTTGGAATAAACGATGACGTTGTTTTCCAGAATGGGGTGGCGGGGGATTCGCTTGATGGGATTGCCGTTTTCGTCGAGCGGAAAACTTTTTGCCCCGAGCGTTACTCCCTGGTAGAGTTTGACGTGGTTGCCGATGATGCAGGTGGCTCCGATGACCACGCCGGTGCCGTGGTCGATGGTAAAGTGGTGGCCTATTTGTGCCCCGGGATGGATGTCTATGCCCGTCTCGCTGTGTGCCATTTCCGTGATGATGCGCGGAATGAGCGGAACGCCTATCAGCAGGAGTTCGTGGGCGATGCGGTAGTTGCTGACAGCCTTGATGGCCGGATAGCAACTGATGACTTCGGCATAGCTTTCGGCCGCCGGGTCGCCGGTGTAGGCCGCTTCCACGTCGGTGGACAGCAACTGGCGCAGCTCCGGCAGGCGTTCGATGAATGTGGCGGCCATGCTGAAGGCCTGGTCGCGCACGCCGTCCGTACACCCTTCGTTCGCAAAGCACAGGCCGGCCTCTATCTGTTCCGACAACAGGAAAAAGAGCCGCTCCACGTTCACCCCGATGGTGTAGTGGATGGTGGCGCTGTCTACCGTGGGCTTCCCGTAGTATCCCGGAAAGAGGATGGCGCGACAAAGTTCGATGATTTCTTTCAGAATCTGGCCTGAAGGTAACGGGTCGCCATGCCGGTGCTGGTGATAAAGCCCCTTCATGGATGAACAGTCCGACAACTTGTCGACTGTGTGGGTCAGCATTTGCGTGAATTCGTGCGGATTCATTCTTTTAGGCCCTACACATAGGCGTGGGCAACGGTTTGCAAAGATACAAGTTTTTTTGAAATATGGGCGAAATAAAGTTTTTAATGTATAAATGTATTGCCTGAAATAAATTCTGAAACTTAGTTTGTATCTATAAATTTATTTAGGACAATGTTGGTGCTGTCCGGACTACAGGCCGGATGCCGGTTGT
>CATXZX010000312.1 GCA_958404085.1 uncultured Prevotellaceae bacterium
TATTATATCTCACCTGAGTGACACACGCCGGCGGAACAATGCCATTCAACCAATCCTCGACCGGGCCGCGTTCCCAACTGCATGTTTTTGCTTCAAAAATCCCCAGGTGCTCGCCGTTTGAATCTACGAACAATCCGTCCGGGTTAACGATACAGAATGGGTACGCCGGGTTGCCATGCTGAAAGGTTCCGGGTTGGTACGCAATGCGGCTTTCAGGGTTCTCTGAAAGGTACACGTCCACAACGTATTTTTCCCAGAGATGCCCCGCACGAAGAGCCGGGGTATCCGGTTTGCGCTGCCGCAACAGACCTAATTTCCGATTTTCCCTCCAGTTGAGATACTCGACGCGCTTTTCATTCCAGAGCTCTTGCCTCGTCTTAAACGGGGATAAGCCCAGGAGGACGCCGACATCCGAACCGCCGATTGTAACGGGAACCTCTCCATTCTTTCCATGAAGACGCCACCTGTGCCATTCGGGGCTGCCGTCTCCGCTTTTTCCGAAGTAGTTAGGTTTGAACGATATATTGGTATTCATAAGCCACCGCCTTTAGTATGTACCGCCGGTATTCCCATCGTCGTAATCGTATTCCTTCCACCTCGTGGGTGAAATCGCGAGAATTCTACATATCTTTTCGCGGGTCTTGAATCGATTACCCTTCGCGTCACGAGCGTCCATAAGGCGAACGATATCGTTCATGGCCCAAAACACGTCATGCGCAGTTATCTGTTCGCCACCCATTTCAGCAATCAGATTTTTAGCCGCTTCAGCCGCCATGAATACCGGCAGATTATATCTGCGGGCAAGATGCAGCATGCAGGGGAGGGGATACCTTATTCTGACATCCATTAAAGCCACGAGCTTTTCCATGTTCTCGGCTATCTGTGCGAACATTTCCTCACAGTTCTGCGAAAAGTCGTCCACAATATTGACCGCCCTGTGCTCAAGTTTGCTTGCGTCACCTATTTCGATATATTTTCCAGTTGCGGATTGAATACCGGCTCTTATCGTTGCTGCACACGCACCAACATCCGAAGTTGTAAACTTTAAAACGGGCGTGAGTTCTTCATTAGAAAGAAACGTTCCCGCGTTTTTGAGGTATTCCAGATAGGTCCCCAGAATTTTATCGCTTTGCTCAGGAACCAACCACGTTGCCGTTGAGAACTCATGGCAATATGTACCGGACACAAACTTATGTCCCGGGAATTGCGAATCCAAAACGGTATACAGCGTCCTCAAGAGCGTCGAGATAGGAAGAGCTCCATAGCGGTTGCCTGACTGCCGACCTTGAACACCGGTTATTTTGCCGAAGCGGAGCAGAAACGATGCCCTTGAATTACAGACTCGCAGGTATTCGTTTGCTACTTTGCAGTAGGTCTTTATAGATGTTTTTTTCAGGTTTGTGTTCCCGCCTCGGTTCCTGAACTGCGCACGTTCTTCGACCTGTTGTACAGCAATATTCCGTAGGGGATAGCACTCATCGCGTATTTTGATTACCAGAGCACTATTGTTCATGGTGTCGTAAACAATTCCTGAAGTCACGAACTCAGGAAAATTAGGAGCCTCGGCATTATCCTCGGAGAACACACTGACCTGTTCCGACCCCATTTCCAATGGCAACAGCGTTACCTCGGCCATAGAGATGCCGTCCTCATCGGCGCTATCGCCGCTTATCCAGACGTCACTCTCTGTCAAATCTTCATAGAATTTTGTCATTTCCGCAGGGTTTTCCCACGAAATAAAGGCGTTGTCTTCATATAAGGCTGTCATCTTTTATCTCTCCTTTTCTTTTATTTTTTCTTCTTTCTTTTTGCACGCGTCTTCAGTGCTCATTAGGGCAAGCATGTGTGCCAGCAAAAGCACACCCATCAAGGCAAAAGCTTGCCCTTTCTCTTGTGCTTTTTTGACATATATGAGCCCCTCCGATTCGTTTTCCAATCTCGTCAACACCAGTGCCTCATCTTCGCTTAGAGTAAGGAAGCGATGTGCGTGATATAACGCATTAAACCTGCCTAAGGGATTGCCGAGGTCGGACACATACTGCCATTCTCCGGCGTCATCCTTTACCATTGCCTTTGTCGTGCGCAGCACAGAAAGCAGACAGCACAGTGCTGCGGATTTTTCAAAGTCCGCTCTTGTCGCATATCCGGCTGCCGCAAGGGCCCGTCTGTCTTTCTCACTTTCATCGTAGAGCTTCAAGGCAAACGATAGCGATTGTATTGCGACAAAAGCATTGGTCTTTGCCTTTGACATGGGTCCTTCACAGCTATACGGCATATCCAGCACCTGCATATCAATAATGTACTGTCGAAGTATAACCCCGTTTTTGCATTTAAGTATGTATTTGTCGAACAGCTGTAAATACATGTCAACGACACTCTTTTTTGTTTGTCTTGGCGCTTTTTGTCTTTCGTCCATTAAATTTCTCCTTTCTGAGTTATTATTTTTATGTAAACATAAAAAACACCGCATAATCGCCGTGTTTTTTACAGAATTAAAATATAGTGCAATACCTAACGGTAGCAGGAATTGAACGCATGATACAAAATGGCAATGGCTGAATAAACTCTTATATATTGGAAGTATACCATGATTATATTGAATTATCAAGCGCTGCCCTAATACTCCGCTCCTTTTCAACTAAAAAACCGCCCGGCTCTCTCTATAAGAGGCCGGGCGGGCGTCTCGGTTTTATTATTTTTTTCTTTCGGCAATGGCTTTTACAATAAGAGCCGTCAGCTTTCTGGGAGCTTCCGCGAGGTCGCTGACATCAATGCATCTGCCATATATTTTCCTGATGGCCTCGTAGTCGCTGCTTATACTTGCTGCTATCGTCGATACTCCTTTGCGCTGTGCTTTTGCAACCTGATGCTGGATATCTTCTTTGGCCACATTGCCAGAGTACGCCAACGAGTTCGGCTGTCCGTCACTAAGAACAAACAGGAGCTTGTGTTCTTCTTTTCTTTTGGCAAAAATAGAATACACATACTGCAGCGCTGCCCCGTCGCGGTTGCACCCACTGGGGTCTATAGTAAAAATACGATACTCATCGGCTCTGTCCATTGAATCGAATGGTACATAACTCGTTACGCACACCGTTGCCCTTTTTTCTGAGCCCTTTGTGTAGCGCTCCTCGTTGTGCCCGAATATCGAAACCGGGATGTTCAACGACCGGCAAAAGTCGAATATCACCCAAGCGATTGCCTGCGCCGTCGTTAGTCTATCATTATCCCGCATAGACCCGGACTGGTCTATGAGCAGCATCACCGCAATCTGCGGTCTTTCAAAAGGAAGCGTGCGCCGATAGAAAAACCTGCCTTGCTTGTCGGATATTACCCGCGACATTTCAATGCTCTTCCCACTATAGAAACCATAGGACTTTCTTCC
>CATXZX010000313.1 GCA_958404085.1 uncultured Prevotellaceae bacterium
CGGGGCGGCCGCTGGACGTAGAGCACCAGGCCAGATCGCCAATCTTGCAGAACAGCGGAAAAATATCCGTCACCCTGCATCGGAAAAAGGCCACATCGCTGATGACGGGTTTGTTTTCCATCACAATCTTCTTTCCGATCTTTTTGGCTATCTCATCGTAAGGATAAAACAACTGCGGCCTATTGACTTCGCCCTCCAGTTGTTCGAGGCGGGTCTCTATCTCTTCAAACCGGACCCTCGGGCGAAGCCTCATGGCATACCAACGCAGGGCATTGCCGATAAAGAGAAGCCCGATTTCGTCGGACAAATTCCGACTGACGGCCGTCGGAGTCTCCGGCCGACCGTAAAGCGACAGTACCGGAATCCCCTTAGGCGCCGCACCGAGTGTCGCCACGATCTCGGAGCCCGAGGCACCGCATTTCAGAGCCGCATACGCCCAATAACTCTCGATGGTTTCCTTCACGGTACCGGTCATCGGAAGATTGCGCAACAGGCACAGATTCTGTATCAATCCGGCAATGAACTTTTCCAGTTGCCGGGGTGTACGGTCCGACTGGTTGAGGTCGAACACATATTTACGTTTCGGAACCGCCCGCCGTCGAAGCACGGCAGCACTCTCACCGTCGAAACGTCCGATGTCCTCCTTCCTCAGCCTGGCTATACGGCCAAGGTCCATACACCCGTTCAAGAGAGAAAACAGCAACAGGTCGGTAGCCAACGCGCGTTCACCGTTCTGACGCTCCGCCGCTTTGGTCGCATTCATGACACGCCGGAAGTCCTGTTCACCGAGTCCGTTGCTCCAGATCGCATCGCCAGTCGTACGGACTTTTGTCCGGAATCTGCCGAACGGATTTTCACCGGTGACAGCCCCTTCCTTCAAGGCGTTTGTATACAGACCGCTGACGATGTCGAGATAAAGGCAACTGGTCTTAAAGGAAACTCCTTTCATAAACAGATGGACAAACCAGTCGGCAAGGGTTTCGTCCCGGTTCAAATCAGCATCTCCCGTACGGGAAGCCAGAAAAGAATACAGGCTTGCCAGCGCCTTGCGGTAAGATTTTATAGAACTTGTTTCGAGTTCCTCGACCTTGACCCGAAAAAAGGCCAACAGTCCTTCATTATTAAGACATTGATTATCTGCGGAGTAACCAATTCCCAAAATTTATCCTTTTTGAAAGTTTGGACAATTCTTCCCGACCCCCTGTTTTGGCCGAGACAGCCAAATAACAGCAGTTTCCCGTGTTTATGTCTGTTAAGTTTCTCATTGCTAAAGATTCAAATTAGGTCTCAAAAGAGAGACACTCTTCCTAAGAGATACTTAAAACTAACGCAAAGGTACTAAATATTTCTAATATAGCACCTTCGAAGAGGGATTTTTCTATTCTTGTTTCCTTTTTAAGCCTTTTACAGGCATCCTTGTTTGGAAAATGGTGTTATTGTGATTTTTCAAACATCTGTTATTCATTACCTTACGACAAAATAAGTCACTCTTAGGAAGAGATACTTGTTTTTATCTCCCCAAATTCCATCAACCATTTTTCTATTGTTAAATATCGGTGTCAGATAAAGTCTGCCAACGGATGCAATGTCACGTGCGGACACAGGTCGTACGTTGTCCGGGCCTTCTTTTTTGAAATCCGGGCCACCTGATTCCGATTAGAAGGCCTCTGTGTACAACGGTCGGGCCGCAGGGGTTCCGTCAGTTGGCCCTAAAACGGAACAGGAGGCAAACCCGGCATTCCGTGTTTGCCTCCTGTTTATTCAGTCTGTACGCGACGTTCCGTTTATTTCCGGCATCCCGGACACCACGGCTCTATCTGCTTGAAAAAGTCATTGCCCTTATTGTCTACAAGGATAAAGGCGGGGAAATCTTCCACCTCGATTTTCCAGATTGCCTCCATACCCAGTTCCGGATACTCAAGGCATTCGATGCTCTTGATGTTATTCTGTGCCAGAATAGCAGCCGGTCCGCCGATAGAACCTAAGTAGAAACCGCCATGTTTCTTACAAGCATCCGTCACCTGCTGGCTCCGGTTACCCTTGGCCAGCATAACCATGCTACCCTTGTGGCTCTGGAACAGGTCGACATAGGGGTCCATGCGCCCGGCAGTCGTCGGTCCCATCGAACCGCAGGCCATTCCCTCGGGAGTCTTGGCCGGTCCGGCATAATAGACGGGATGATTCTTCAGATACTCGGGCATCGGTTCACCGGCATCGAGGCGTTCCTTGATCTTGGCATGCGCGATGTCGCGGCCGACGATGATCGTTCCGTTCAGACTCAGGCGCGTAGCTACCGGATACTTGCCGAGTTCTTCGAGAATCTCGTTCATCGGACGGTTCAGGTCGATACGTACCGCGTCGCCCTCGCCCGCATTGCGCAATTCCGCCGGAATCAGTTCACCGGGATTGTCATCCATTTTCTCAATCCATATACCGTCTTTATTGATCTTGCACTTGATGTTGCGGTCGGCCGAGCAGCTCACACCCAATCCGACGGGACACGATGCACCGTGACGGGGCAGACGGATGATGCGGACGTCGTGTGCCAGGTATTTGCCGCCGAACTGTGCGCCCAGCCCAATCTTGTGCGCCTCCTCCAGAATGCGTTTCTCGAGTTCCACATCGCGGAAAGCACGGCCGGTTTCGTCGCCGGTCGTAGGCAGGTTGTCGTAATAGTGCGTAGAAGCCAGTTTGACCGTCAGCAGGTTCTTCTCAGCCGAAGTTCCGCCAATGACAAACGCGATGTGGTACGGCGGACAGGCAGCCGTGCCCAGACTCTTCATTTTTTCAATCATGAAGGGAATCAGCGTGTCGGGGTTGAGCAGTGCCTTGGTCTCCTGGTAGAGATACGTCTTGTTGGCCGAACCGCCTCCCTTGGTCACGCAAAGGAAACGATACTCCATGCCTTCCGTTGCCTCGATGTCGATTTGTGCCGGCAGGTTGCATTTGGTATTGACCTCCTCGTACATGGAGAGCGGAGCGTTCTGGCTGTAACGAAGGTTCTCCTCCGTATACGTTTTGTAAACACCTTTGGCCAACGCTTCCTCGTCACAGAATCCGGTCCACACCTGTTGTCCTTTTTCGCCGTGTACGATGGCCGTACCCGTATCCTGGCAAAGCGGCAGTTTACCCTTTGCCGAAATCTCGGCATTGCGCAGGAACGTCAGTGCCACATACTTGTCGTTGTCACTCGCTTCGGGGTCTGCAAGGATGGAAGCCACCTGCTTGTTGTGGGCGCGGCGCAACAGGAATGAAACATCGCGGAAAGCCGCATTAGCCATTGCGGTAAGGCCCTCGGGCTGAATCTTAAGGATGGGTTTCCCCTCAAATTCGCCCACCGATACGTAATCTTTTGTCAACAGATAGTATT
>CATXZX010000314.1 GCA_958404085.1 uncultured Prevotellaceae bacterium
CCATACGGAAGCCTGTTCCTTGTTGTCCTCGCCATCGTTCTCGGCCAGGAGTTGGGCATAGAACCTGATGGCATTATACCACAAGGCATTGAATTCCACCATATAACCCGTGCGGGGTACAACGGGCTTTCCGTTCACCGTCGAGTTCATCCATGTAACAGCCTTGTCCCTTCCGTTGCTGTACAACAGTCCGTTGGAATGAAGGAACAGATTCGGATGCTTGCCCTGTTCGATAAAGTTCATGATATCCGTCACCAGTTTGCCGTAACGCTGGTAGCACGCACTACGAGACATGTAGCGCCCGTACTGCTGAATGCTCCAGATGGCCCACAACAGCACGTCGGGATTCTCCGTTTCGGCCACGTCCACGCTCGGCGGCCTTTTTTCCATAAAGTCATAGAGCGCCTTCTCCGCCGTTGCCATATAAGCCTCGAAACGGTCGGACTCGCCGAGCGACAGGGTCAGGCCGGGCATCGCGATAAACATGTCTCGGGCACGGCACTTGAACCACGGGAAACCGGCTATCAGATAGTTCTCATTATCTTTTTGTATACGGAACTGATGGGCGGCTCGCACCAGACACTGATAGAAACTGTCTTTCGGCGCCAGTTGTTCCACGCCCTTGTCCACCATCTGTTTCAGCTGGTTGGTCTTCACGGCATCCAGTCCGGCCGAGAACACGATGGATTCGCCCTTCTTGATAGCCATTTCGAAATAGCCCGGCACCAGCAAGTCTTCGTTCGCGTCATAACCGCGTTCGCGTTCTTTCGGATAATCCAGTCCGCGATACCAATCCGGTTCATAAACGAACTCGCACTTTTTGTTCACCTGCATGTTCAGTTCCGGATAACCGGGATAGAGACACATGCGTATACCGTTTTCTATGGGCGTATAGCTCTTGTCGGCCACCCAGTTCTCGTGCGTAAACTGACGCACGCTGCGGAAGGCCAGGAACGGGCGCAAACGCAATTTCGTAGCCGAATGGGCCTCCAGCAAGGTGTAACGTATCAGGATACGCGCATCGCCCTCCATAAACAGCATTTCTTTCTTCAGGTAGACGCCACCCACGCGGTACACCGTCGTAGGTACCCTGTCCCATTCGAAATTAAAGATGTATTTGTGTCCTTTCGGACTGAAATTATCCCCCTGGTATTTGTGCAAACCCAGGTTAAACTCCGCACCATGCTGTATGACTGTCTCGTCCAGCGATGACAGAAGCACATGGTTCTCATCATCGAGTCCCGGAACAGGAACAACCAACAAGCCATGATATTTGCGAATATTACAACCCACAAGAGTCGTACACGCATAAGCGCCGGATTTGTTTGTCAGGAGCATCTCCTTATAGAGAGAATCCTGCAAGTTCACCATCTGCGTCTTATCAAATCGTAAATAACTCATATACTCTTTTCTATTAAGGCTTATTTAACTTTTGAAACACATCTCAAATCTACTAAAAAAAAATGAAATACCAATTTTTTACTTACCTAAATAGATTCGAAACGCCATCATTTAATATTTTTTATATCCAAACACCACAAAAGCACCGTTTTATGCAAGAAAAAGCTCTCTTGGAGCCTGCTTTATTCCATCCCTCCGTTCCATTCACGACCTATCCCCGCACACCGCCATACAAGCAGGAGCGAATGGCCCGTACGTTCCATTCGCCCCTGTCCTGTTATTTGTATTCCAACTGAGTTCCGTCTGCGGCCCGTCGCACGATGCGGTTACGCCGTGCCGTCCCGTTCCAACAGTTTCGCTATCCGGTCGCATTTTTCGTCCATCGGCAGTGCCGCATCCATCCAATGTATCGTCACGCCGCGGCGCTCCATACCTCGGAACCACGTCATCTGCCGTTTCGAGAACTGGCGGATAGCCGTTTCCAGCCCGTCCACCATCTCGTCGTACCCCATCCGGCCCATCACATACAGCGTCAGGTACTTATACTCCAGGCCATAATATATCAGGTCCTCCGGCGCGATGCCCTCGGCCAGCAGGTGTCTCACCTCGTCTATCATACCCTCGTTCAGGCGTTGGCGCAAGCGTTTCCCAATCCGCTCCCACCGTGTCTTGCGGTCCACGGACAGCCCGATGTTCAGGCTGCGGAGCGCGGGAAAACTACGTTCCTCCACGGGCAAGGTCTGGTAGTACGCCTCTATCTCGATGGCGCGTATGGCCCGTTTCGGCGTATCCACGTCCGTCGTGTTATGCAGTGTCTTGTAGGTAGCCAGCCGGCGTTTCAGTTCCTCCAGACTCAGGCCCTCCAGCGTCCGGCGCAGGGCCGCATTCTCCGGAACCGGCAACAGGCGGTAACCGCGCAACACCGATTCCAGGTACAATCCCGAACCGCCGCACACCACCGGCGGCACCTCGCCCCGCGCATGCAACTGCTCGTAAACGGTCCTGAAATCGCGCTGATACTCGAAAACGTTGTATTTCGTTCCCGGTTCCACCACGTCTATCAGGTAATAAGGCACGTCGCGACCGTCCACCCTGTAATCCGCCAGGTCCTTGCCTGTCCCCAGGTCCATACGCCGGTATACCTGCCGGCTGTCGGCACTGAGTACTCCCGTACCGAGCATGTCCGCCGTCCTGACGGCCAATGCCGTCTTTCCGCAGGCCGTAGGCCCCAGAATCGTCACCAAGTCATACGGTGTCGTATTATTCTTCTTTTCCATATTATTCATTCCTTTCCTCACTTTTTCCTTACGAAGACCTGCCGCCGGCCTTATCTCCGTATACTTCACCAAACCTTTTTAGAAGCATGATGCCCAGGCTGGCCGCCACTCGGAAACCAACAATACCGTAATTCTACTTTTCATAACAGTTTAACTTTACACCTTATTATATATAACATTTATCGTTAAAGTGAATACACGCGCCATTCCGACTGGGCAGACAAAGATATCTCACACCCGGGGGCATCTACCGTCATTTAGTTCAAGACCATACAGTCCGGACACAAAGGTACGAAGGATTGTTTTCACATACGTAAAAACAGCAGTAAATAAAAGTCTGCGCGAATACTTATTTTAAACTATTTAACCATAAGCACCGCATTCTATTTTTGCACAAAATAAGAATATCTTCAGCAGACAACGCATCACAACTGGTCCGTTTTGTCGTCTGGAGCCTCGAATTTGAACCTGTGAGTGATTCAGTAGCAGCAATATGTGGCGAATGAAGCAGTGGTATCTATTTTACTTTAAAACAGAGGCTAATGAAAAACTGCCACAAGTTGTGGCAGAATTGCAAAAGGTTGAATCGCCATACCTTATAAATGAGAATTTAGCGGTTCAAATCGCTGGTTTCATTGTTAGTTATCTCTTAATTTAGCTTCTATCTCTTCAATGGTAGGCATAGTCCCTT
>CATXZX010000315.1 GCA_958404085.1 uncultured Prevotellaceae bacterium
CACGCCGAAGCGGAACACGCAGCCGGCAGGCCCTTCAAACTTAACATACTGACCGGAGCATCAACCGGCCACAGTTGCGACGAAGCCCTGGTAAACGCCGATGCCATAGCACTCCGCGCCCCGTACGTAACGGATGCCACGTTCCGCAAACACGCGAACTGCAACCGTGTACAATATACGGACCTGAACCTTTCGAACATGGCCATGCAGATACGGCAAGGCTACCTGGGAAAAATAGACTGGGCCGTCATCGAGGCATGTGCCATTGAACGCGTAGGCAACAACGTACATATTTATCCCACCGCCGGTGTCGGCATCATTCCTACGATATGCCGGGTGGCCGAAAAAGGCATCTTCATCGAACTGAACGATTACCACGAAGGTAAACTGGTAGGCCTGCACGACATCTACGAACTGGAATATCATCCACACCGCAAGCCGATAAACATCAGCCACGTGACCGACCACATCGGTAAGCCTTACGTAGAAGTGAGCGCCGACCACATACGCGGCATCGTACGCACCAACCTGCCGGACGAAGCCCGCCCCTTCAGCGAGCCGAACGAAGTAACGAACCGCATCGGCCAAAACGTGGCGGATTTTCTGCTTCAGAACATGCGCCAGGGGCTTATTCCCGAAAGTTTCCTGCACATACAGTCGGGAGTAGGCTCGGGAGCAAACGCCGTACTGCATGCGCTCGGAAGTTGTTCGAGCGTTCCGGATTTCAGCGTCTACACGGAAGTCCTTCAGGATGCACCGCTGAAACTGATGCTCGAAGGGCGTATCAAAAGCGCCTCGACCTGCGCACTCACCGTAACCGACACCATGCTCCAACAGGTGTACGCCAACATGAATTTCTTTAAAGAGCGGCTCGTCCTGAGACCCTCCGAAATTTCGAACAACCCGGAGGTCATCGCCCGTCTGGGCGTCTGCTCGCTCAATACAGCCATCGAGGTAGACATTTACGGCCATGTAAACTCCACCAAGATATGCGGTACGAAGATTATGAACGGCATCGGTGGTTCGGCCGACTTTACCAATAACGCTTACCTAAGCATCTTTACCTGCGGCTCTACGGCGAAAGACGGAAAAATCAGCTCCATCGTTCCTTTCTGCTCACACATAGACCATACGAGCCACTTCGTAGACGCTGTTATCACGGAGTACGGTGTAGCGGACCTGCGCGGTAAATGCGCCATGGACAAAGCCGAGGAACTCGTCCGCATAGCCCATCCCGACTACCAGCCCCTGCTACGCGAATACCTGCGCCTGGCCGGCGAAAAGGGCGGACATACGCACCACCTGCTGACTGCCGCTTTCGCCATGCACGACACCTTATCGCGCAAGGGAGACATGCGCTTGACCGACTGGGCCGAATACATCCATTCCTAAGACTATTCATTTAAAACAACACTATCTCCAGAATGAAAACATACGGATTTTTTCTGACTACCTTTGCGCTGGCCTTTGCGGGCATGCAGACCGTAGAGGGCCAGACCAAGCCGGGAGGCATTGACGACGCGATGTTGCAGACCTTCCGCTCTCAGTATCAACCCAACAGTACAGAAAAGGCGTTGCGCAACGCCATTTCGCAATACGACCTCAGCAAACTGGCCCAACAGGCCAATGCCGATGCAAAAGCCGACACTTACTTTTCGCACCGCGTGCAGTCACGCGGCATCACGAACCAAGAGTCGTCGGGCCGCTGCTGGCTCTTCACCGGAATGAACGTAATGCGGGCTAAAATGATCGAGCGTTTCGAGCTGGGCAGTTTCCAATTCTCGCAAAATTACACTTTTTTCTGGGATCAACTGGAAAAGTCCAATCTTTTTCTGCAAAGCATCATCGACAACGCCGACAAACCGATGGATGACAAACTCGTGGAGTGGCTCTTCAAGAACCCGCTGAGCGACGGCGGGCAGTTCACCGGAGTAGCCGATCTCATCATGAAATACGGCATCGTGCCCAAGGACGCAATGCCCGAGACGTACAGCAGCAACCATACCCCGCGCATGGCAGACCTCATCAAGCAGAAATTACGCGAATTCGGCCTCGAACTCCGTGCCATGTCTGCCGACAAAAAACAGAAGGCCAACATCGGGAAAAGAAAGACCGAGATGCTGTCTACCGTCTACCACATGTTGGCACAATGCTTGGGCGAGCCACCCACAACGTTCACCTGGACACGTCGCGACCGGTCCGGAAAACCTGTCAGCACAAAGGAATATACCCCGAAAAGTTTCTACCAAGAATTCGTGGGGGCTGACCTCGAAAACAACTATGTCATGCTCATGAACGACCCCACACGCCCTTATTACGAACTCTTCGAAATCGACCTCGACCGCCACGCTTACGACGGAAAGAACTGGACTTACATCAACCTGCCCATCGAAGACATCAAGCGCATCGCCATCCGTTCCATCAGGGACAACACGATGATGTACTTTTCGTGCGACGTCGGAAAATTTCTCGACAGCGCGTCGGGCATCCTCGACCTGAAAAATTACGACTACGCCTCGCTGATGGGGACCACCTTCGGAATGGACAAAAAACAGCGGGTACAAACCTTTGCCAGCGGCTCGTCGCACGCCATGACTCTCATGGCCGTCGACCTCGACGAGGCCGGCAAACCGAACAAGTGGATGGTTGAAAACAGCTGGGGGGCATCGAACGGCCACAATGGCCACCTTATCATGACCGATGAGTGGTTCAACGAATACATGTTCCGCCTTGTTGCAGAAAAGAAATACGTCGACAGCGAAATCCTCGACATTTTGAAGAAAAAACCGACACGCCTGCCTGCATGGGACCCCATGTTTGCAGAAGAACAATAAGCCTGAATTTAACAACTCAAACCTAAGCGGCGCTTCGTCTGGCCTCGTCCGGACAAAGCGCCGCTTTTGCATGGCCACATACACCTCGTACAAGACCGCCCGGAAGGGTTCTATAACATCCGAAAAGGAGCGGCATGCCCGATGCACACCGCTCTTTTTCGGATGTCCGCAGTCCGTTCACGATGACGGACTGCGGGAATCGCTATCCAACCTATCTTTTTACTTTACCGAGTAAACCTTACCGTTCACTACGTAGAGACCCTTCTGGAGACCCTTCAGGGCGTCGGCGTTCTTCACGTTCTTGCGAACCAATTTTCCGTCTACCGTGTAGACATTCACGATGGCCTTCGAATCCTTCACAGCCTGTTTGATTTCGGTAATCACACCGTTCTTCACAGGGATGTAGAATTCGGCTTCGCCGCCGGCCTTCACCTTGTGACCGTCGATGTAACCACTCTGACCTACGATCGAAATGTTCTTACCGCTTCTCTGCAGACCGTCGGTCAGCGAGAAGTAGCCGACACCTTCCTG
>CATXZX010000316.1 GCA_958404085.1 uncultured Prevotellaceae bacterium
TTATGGTGTTTGCCTTAATTTATTTCCCGTGTATAGCAACCTTAGTGGCTATAAAGCATGAATCGGGACATTGGCGCTGGGCGCTGTTTACGGCTTGTTACACCACGGTCCTTGCCTGGGTATGCGCTTTCATTGTGTTCCGGGTGATGTCGGTTTTCGTGTAGGTGGAAATACGGCTCGGTAGCCTTTTTAATCCTGTTCGGAAGGTTCCGGACCGGATGTCTGAAATTGTGTTTAGTATAAAATAGTAATACGAAAAAAGTGAAAAAGAGTGTAGTGGCATTTGTTGCCGTATGTATGGGGCTGACGGCACCTGAGGTTGCCAGCGCGCAGTTTATGTTGGGAAAAGTAGTGAAGGCAGGAGTAAAGGTGGTTAAGGCCGTGACGTTGAACGATGCACAAATGGCGGCTTACGTGAAGGAATCTGTGGAATGGATGGACAAGAACAACCAGATAGCTCCCGAGGACGACCCCTATACCGTACGGCTGAACAAGTTGGTGGAAGGACTGACGGAGGTGGATGGCATACCGTTGAATTTTAAGGTGTATAAGGTAACGGATGTGAACGCGTTTGCCTGTGCAGACGGCAGTGTGCGGGTGTTTTCTTCGCTTATGGACATGATGGACGACAACGAACTGCTGGGTATCATAGGCCATGAGGTCGGCCATGTGGCTTTGCATCATTCCAAAAATGCCGTCAAGACGGAATTGCTGACCGGAGCGTTGAAAGACTGCATCGGATCGGCCGGAAAATTGGTGGAAAAACTGACGAATACCCAGTTAGGACAGTTAAGCCAGACCTTTATCAATGCCAAATATTCGCAGAAGCAGGAAAATGAGGCCGATGATTACGGTTATGAGTTCCTGAAGTCGAACGGAAAGAATCCTTGGGGTATGGTCATGGCGTTTGAGAAATTTCAGAATATGGAAAATACGACGGAAGAGTCCAAAGACACGTATTTCAGCCGTATGTTTTCGTCGCATCCCGAGACAGCCGAGCGAATCCTGCGCATGACGAAACGTTGCGAGCAAGACAAAATCGAACGGCCGCAGATGCCCGGCGGCGAGACCGCAGACCATGATGCGACCGAGTAACGCACGGCGTATTTCTTCAATCCGGCTTCTCAACCAGCAGCTTGTGGCCCCACTTTACTCCCGACCCGATGAGGTGGTGGAGTGGATGGGGATGGTGCAGGCACAGGAGTACCGTATGATGCGTTGGGCGGTTATCATGCGTATGAAGCGGTCTTCGATGGATGCTTTTCGCAGGGCATACGATTCAGGACGCATCATACGGACGCACCTTTTCCGGTGTACGTGGCAATTGGTGGCAGCCGAGGACTTGCATTGGATGAGGCGGCTGTGTGCCGAGCAGAACCGTCGTATGATCAATGGCTACCTGGCTTCGTTTGGTCGTCGTATAACCGAGGCGCAATACGATAGGATAAACAATCTTTTGCGCGAGGTTTTATCCGATTGCGATTCGCTGTGTAAGAGTGACTTGCTCCGACGGTTGGAGGAAGAGGGCGTAAGGGACGATGCACATACGATGTCCATTTATCTGCGCAGGGCCGAGATAGACGGAGTCATTTGCAGCGGACACCTGGATGCGGAGAATACGTATGCGCTTGTAGAGCGGCGCGTCGCACAAGGCCCGGATTTTTCACGGGAGGCCTCGTTGGAAAAATTAGCCCGCAGGTATTTCCGAAGTCATGCCCCCGCTACGTTGGATGACTTTGTGTGGTGGAGCGGATTAGGAGTCCGGGAATGCCGGCGTGCGGTGGAGGCGATAAGTACCGAGTTGGAACAGTTGGATGGAGTGGCTGCCCCTTTGTATATACACCGGGATAGTCGTACGCGCGGTTGCCGCTTCAAGACGTTGTGCCTGCCTTCGTACGATGAATATCTAATCGGTTATAAAAGCCGTCACTATGCGCTGGAGTGCGAATTCCAAAGTCGGGCATACAATAATTTCGGCATATTCTATCCGGTCATCGTGTCGGGAGGAAAAGTCGTGGGAAACTGGCATCCGAAGAAGAAAACGTGCGATTTTTTCAAAGAAGAATATCGGGAAAACAGCAACGGATTGCAACTGCCACCCGTTGGTTTGTTTGTCTGAACAAGACTGTACGGGATAAGTGCTTGTGAGTAAACTAAAGTGCTTGTTGTTCCGATGAAAAAAAAAATGTATCTTTGCACTATTCATATTAATAATTTCAAAAACGAAAAACCAATGGAAACAAAACAGAACAACAATTATATTACGGTAGCTTATGAACTCTATACCGACACGCAGGAAGGACATCCTGAACTGGTAGAGAAAGCTACGGCCGAACATCCGTTTCAGTTTATATCGGGCATGGGCGTGACACTCGATGCTTTCGAGGCCATAATCGCACCGTTGGCAAAGGGCGAGAAATTCGATTTTACATTGCCCGTGGCCGACGCTTACGGTGAATACATGCAGGAACACGTATTGGAACTGGATAAAAATATTTTCTGCGTAAACGGACGTTTCGACAAGGAATACATTTATCCGGGTAATGTGATCCCCTTGATGAACGATGATGGAAATCGTTTCAGCGGTACGGTTGTGGAAGTGAAGGACAACACGGTCGTTGTGGACCTGAACCATCCGTTGGCAGGCAAAGCACTTCATTTCGTAGGAGAAGTGATAGAGTCCCGTCCGGCTACGACCGATGAAATTCAGGGACAGGTGAACCGAATGAACGGCGGTTGCGGCTGCGGCTGCGAAAGTTGTGGCGGACATTGTGAGGATGGTTGCGATGATGATTGCGGATGCGGACATTGTCATTAATTATAGGTAAGGGTGTAGCATAATGAATACATTCGGTACGATCTTCAGGCTGACATCGTTCGGCGAGAGTCACGGACCGGGTATCGGTGGTGTCTTGGACGGTTTTCCGGCTGGCGTAGAGATAGATTTGGATTTCATCCAACACGAATTGGACCGCCGTAAACCGGGACAGAGCCAAATTACGACTTCTCGTAAGGAGGGCGACCGCATAGAGATTCTTTCGGGCGTATTCGAAGGTCGAAGTACGGGATGCCCGATCGGTTTTTTTGTACGAAACGAGAACCAGCATTCGGACGATTATGAGAATTTAAGAACTTTGTTCAGACCCTCTCATGCTGACTACACGTATATGAGCAAATACGGTATACGCGACCATCGGGGCGGGGGACGCTCGTCGGCGCGCGAGACGATAGCCCGTTGCGTGGGAGGCGCGTTCGCTAAATTGGCGTTGCGGAAACTGGGTATAAGCGTATATGCCTATACGTCGCAAGTTGGCGACATCGTATTGGATGGAGATTATCGCTGTTACG
>CATXZX010000317.1 GCA_958404085.1 uncultured Prevotellaceae bacterium
CAGGCGTTTTTCATCGTTGTCGATGAGGCAGCATCCTTGATAGCCGGCATGCTTTTTGGCAAATCGGCAAGCCGTTTTTGCCAGTGTCTTGGTGGGGGCAATGCCTATACTGACCGGTATGCCTGTCCACTGCCTGATTTGTTGTCGCAGTGTCAGGCCGAATTCCCGTACATCCGTTATTCCGTCCAGGTTGAGAAAGGCTTCGTCGATGGAGTATTGTTCCATATCAGGAGCCGATTGTGCCAGGATGGACATCACCCGGCGCGACATGTCGCCGTAGAGCGGCATGTTGGATGAACGGACCTCGATGGTTTTGTTGTCGGCCAGTTTGCGGATCCGGAAAAAAGGTTCACCCATCGGAATACCGAGCTGTTTGGCCTCGGCACTGCGCGATATGACGCAACCGTCGTTGTTGGAAAGCACGACGAGCGGGCGGTTACGCAGCGAGGGGTCGAACACCTGTTCGCAACTGGCAAAGAAGTTGTTGCAGTCTACGAGGCCTATCATGGTTGTCGGCGTTGCACTTTGTGGATGACGTATGTCACGACACCCCATACCTCGAAGTCCTCATCTTCTGTAATGCGGATGGGCGGATAGGCGGTATTGGCCGGACGCAGAATCAGGGAATCGGTTCCGAGTTCCAGGTATTTGACCGTAAACTCCCCGTTCAGGCAACATACGGCCATGTCTCCGTTTCGGGCTGTCAGGGCTCTGTCTACCACCAATATGTCGCCTTCTGTTACATTGGCGTCGCGCATGGAGTCACCTACGACGCGCGCGTAAAAGGTACTTTCGCGATGGTGGATAATATCGCGGTTCAGGTCTATCGATTCATCCATCCGGTTTTGTGCCGGACTGGGAAATCCCGCACGGATTCCTTCGTCGGCAAACGGCAGGCTGACCGTTGAACGGCTGTCGGCACGGTATATTTTTATTTCGTCCATGAGATTCAGCAATCGAAGCGGTTGGTCCGGCAAAATTAGGATAAACTTTCGGTTTGTCCGGATGCGCGCGTCGTTTTTTGTCTGCCGGAAATGAAAAATGGGGTTATCCGGTAAGCTCCGGAGACCGTGAAAAATCGGTTCCCGGACGCAGTTGCTACGTTGTCCGGGCCTGGTTTTTGAAAATTCGGGCCACTTGTTTCCAATTCGAAGGCCCGGCATACCGCTCCGGGGCGGCGGTGGTAGCGACCGCATTGCGTGTCGGTTTTCTTTTTCAGTTTTTTTTGAGGCTGAATGCCAACTATTCTCTAACTTTGCAGTTCACTCGAAACGATTTAGAATGGGAAAAAATAAATTGGCTAAGTTTGCCGATATGGAAACTTATCCACATGTGTTCGAATATCCGTTTGCAGCGTTAAAGGACAAGGGATTTCCGCTGAAGGGAGCCTGGCACCGTGAGTTTTTTCATAATGACAATCCCATCGTGCTTGAACTGGGATGTGGCCGGGGCGAATATACGGTCGGTCTGGGCCGGCTGTTTCCTGACAAAAACTTCATCGGTGTAGACATCAAGGGTGCCCGTATGTGGTCCGGAGCGACCGAGTCGTTGAATGAAAAGATGACGAATGTCGCTTTTCTCCGTACGAACATCGAGCTGATCGACAGTTTTTTTGCGACGGACGAAGTGGCTGAGATTTGGCTTACCTTCAGTGACCCGCAGATGAAGAAGGCAACGAAACGGCTTACTTCCACGTTCTTTCTGGAACGTTATCGTCGCTTCCTGACCGACGGCGGACTGGTCCATGTCAAGACCGACAGTCCTTTCCTCTATACCTATACGAGCAAGATGCTGGAGGAAAACTCCCTGCCTGTGGAGTTCAGCACCGAAGATCTGTATCATGACACGCTTACGGCCGATGCCGAGCCCGAACTGCACCGTGTGCTGGGTATACAGACCTATTACGAACAGCAGTGGATAGCACGCGGGTTGAATATCCGGTATCTGAAGTTCCGTCTGCCGCATGCGGGCGAATTGCGCGAACCGGATGTGGAGATCGAACTCGATTCTTATCGCAGTTACAACCGGAGCAAACGCAGTGGGTTGACTACCAGTAAATAATAAAAATAACAACAAAATGACGTTATATCCGAAATTGATTATGGACGCTTTGGCCACAGTCCGCTATCCGGGTACGGGTAAGAACATCGTAGAGGCCGAAATGGTGGAGGACAACTTGCGCATAGACGGCATGAGCGTGTCGTTTACGCTTTTGTTCGATAAGCCGACCGATCCGTTTATGAAGTCCGTGGTGAAAGCAGCCGAGACGGCAATCCATACCTATGTGGGCAAGGACGTGGATGTGAGCATTGCCACCCAGTCGCGCCAACAGTTGCCGCCCGAACCCGGGAAACTTTTGCCCCAGGTTCGTAATGTCATTGCCGTTTCGTCGGGAAAGGGCGGAGTAGGCAAGTCTACGGTAGCGGCCAATCTGGCTGTGGCTTTGGCGGCGCAGGGTTATAAGGTCGGTTTGCTCGACGCCGACATCTTCGGCCCGTCGCAGCCCAAGATGTTCGGTCTGGAGGACTTTCAGCCTTACGGCGAGGAGGTGGACGGCCGTCAGCTGATTATACCGGCCGAAAAGTATGGTGTGAAAATGCTCTCCATCGGTTTCTTTGTCAATCCGGCGACGGCTACGCTGTGGCGCGGTGCAATGGCCTGCAATGCCTTGAAGCAGTTGATAGCGGATGCGGCGTGGGGCGAGTTGGATTACTTTATTCTGGACACACCGCCCGGAACGAGCGACATTCACCTGACACTGTTGCAGACATTGGCCATTACGGGAGCCGTGATAGTCAGTACGCCCCAGAAGGTTGCATTGGCGGATGCACGGAAGGGCATCGACATGTATCTGAACGAAAAGGTGAATGTGCCGATATTGGGACTTGTAGAGAATATGGCGTGGTTTACGCCGGCCGAACTGCCCGAAAACCGCTATTATCTGTTCGGTCGCGACGGAGTGAAAAACCTGGCTGCCGAAATGCAGGTACCGCTATTGGGACAGATTCCCATTGTGCAGGGCATTTGCGAGAGCGGCGACAGCGGAATACCTGTAGCCCTCGACGGCGAAGGGCCGCAGGGTATCGCATTCCGGGCTTTGGCATCGGAAGTGGTACGCCGCACCGAGTTGCGCAACAGCCAGTTGCCGCCTACCCACATCGTCGAGACCAGCAAATAGGAGGACACTCCATCCGTTTAAAAAAGCACCGCGATACAACTTACTGTAGCGCGGTGCTTTTTTAAACCGTGGGACGGAGAAACGGAAGGCGCTATTTCTCCAATGTGAAACTGCTTGACCCGATCATGGTGCCGTCGGCAAACAAGTAGATGTGGTATGTACC
>CATXZX010000318.1 GCA_958404085.1 uncultured Prevotellaceae bacterium
AAGTTGACCGGGCAGTAAGTGCGGAGCGTACCGTAGCATCCGGCAAAGCCGATGAGCGGAATCAGCAGGCGCCGGCGGGATATGAAAAGCCAGACAATACAGAACAACAGGTTGACAACGATGAAAAAAGGAAACACCAGACCCAAAAGAGGCCATGCGGCTCCCATGCCGGCGGGGGTGACGTATACACTGGCTGCGCAGCCCCACATTAGGAGTACGCCGGCTATGTTGCAGCCTGTCAGTATGTTGGTGAACAAAGTCCACGCATTTTTCAGCATTTTGCTTTCTTTTTTAGAAGAGACAGTCGGTCATTCGGTTTACGGTCAGCGCCGGCTTGCGTCGAAAAGGGTTTTCTTTTCGCTTTCCGTCAGGCTGTCGTACCCCGACTGGCTTATTTTTTTCAGAATGGGGTCAATGGCCTCGTTGCGCTTGCGGCGCGCTTCGTTGTAGCGGTAGTCGTCGCTGTGTCGGGTCTGCGGCCGCTCGGCTTTCAGGGGACGGCGCATCCTGTCGCGCATGCGTTCAGCCCAACTTTTTTTGCGCGGCCGGTAGTTTTCCCAGCCGGTGAAGCGGTTTGTACGGTTGTTGTCCTGGTTCCGCCAGTAGCGGATGATGAGAAAACCGAACAGCATGCCGCCCAGGTGGGCGAAGTGGGCCACCTTGTCGCCCGAGTAGTTGAGCCCGGACAGCAGTTCGATGACGGCGTAGCCCGCTACGAAATATTTGGCCTTGATGGGGATGGGCGGAATGAGCAGCAGGATGCGTTCTTCGGGGAATGTCATGCCGAATCCCAGCAGAATGGCGTAGCATGCGCCCGAGGCTCCGATGGTGGTCCACAGGTTCAGGTAATCGTCTACGCTCATCAGCATGCCGCCCAGGTTCACCTGTGTGTAGTCTGTCAGGCCGTCGATGAAGAAATAGTTTATCAGCTGCCAGCATTCCTGCACCACGCCGGCACCGATGCCGCAGGCCAGGAAGTACGTCAGGTAGCGCCGGGGGCCCCACACCGCCTCCATGGTCCGCCCGAACATCCATAGGGCAAACATGTTGAAGAACAAGTGGCTTATTCCGCCGTGCATGAACATGTAGGTGACCAGTTGGTAGAGATGGAAGTCCGAAGCCAGCAGAAAGTGGAGCCCCAGTGCGGAGTCTAAGTCCATACCGTAGCGTTCGCCCACCATTTTGGCCAGAAACATGATGACGTTGATGATGATAAGATTCTTTGTGATAGGTGGCATGATTGACATAGTTTGTGTCTGTTGATGCGATTGTTTGGCAAAAATACGTATTTTTCGTCAAACCGGCTTTGTTTGCATTCTGTAACTTCTTCATTTTATCGTTTTTTGTGACGCCTCCGGCCGTTCTTCGCGGTCGGTTCCCGAGCCCGGTCGGCGGGCTTCAGCCGGAGATTAGGGCCGGGTGCGATACGCGGGCCACCGATGGTCCGTCGAAGAATACGTTCCGCCCTTCTCCGCCGGAGGGTCCGAAAAAGCGGGCCCGCAGTTGAAAATAACTCCGTGGTTTTTCAAAATACCGGGCCGGTCGTGGTCCGGCGCGTGCGTCGCCGGCTTTGCCGTGGCTTTCCGCCCGGCTTCTTCCGGGCCGGACGGGGAGGTTTGTATGAGGTTATTTTTTGTATCTTTGCAACTGGGTGGTCGGACCGGTGGCGGACAGGCGCGGCCGGGCCTTCCGATGAACAAAAATAAAGTACAGAATATGAATAACAGAGTGTCTGCTGTCCTTTCGTGGGCAGGTATTTTGGTAGGGTGTGCCATACTGGCCGCCGGTTTTGTCTTTTTTATCAATCCTTACAACATTGTGCCCGGCGGCGTGTACGGGGCCAGCATCGTTCTCCACAACCTTTTTCCCGGCATCCAGGTGGGTACGTTCGGCTACATGTTCGATATTCCGCTGCTGTTGCTTTCCATGTTCTTCTTGGGTGCGCGTTTGGGTGCGCGTACCGTTGTGGCGGCTCTGGTGACGCCGCTGCTGATGAACCTCATGAGTCATTATGCCTATCCTACGGCCGAGGCGCTCCATCGGCTCGACCCCGCGCAATTGCTCGGCGGCAGCATAGACATGACGGACCACCTGATGCTGACTACCATTGTGGGAGCAACCATCATCGGCGTGGGTAGCGGCCTGGTGGTACGCTGTCAGGCTACGACCGGCGGCAGCGACATCGTGGCCATGTTGTTGCAGAAGTATCTCCACCTGCGTTTTTCGCGGGGCATCCTGCTGGTTGATGCCGCGGTGGTTTGTTTCGGCTTGCTGGTCATCGGCTTCGGGGTGGGCACGGGCGGTGCCAGCGATAAATTGTCGTGGCACTTGTCTTTCTATTCATTGATAGCCATTTTTATTGTCTCGCGGGTTTTGGCCTATGTTCTCAATGGGGCAAAGGATGACAAACTACTCTTTGTCATCAGCAACGGAGACCTGCACGAACTCCACCGCTTTATATTGCACGACCTGGACCGTACGGCCACCCGCATCAAGAGCAGCGGCCTGTACGGAGGCGACGAAAAGGAGATGCTCTTCCTTGTCGTGAGCAACAAGGAAGTTCCGGGTTTGAAACAAAAGATAAAGGAAGCCGATCCGCGGGCGTTCGTCGTCGTGACGGATGCTTACGATACGTTCGGCGAGGGATGGAAACCGCTACCTGCGGCCGGCGATGTCCAGCCCGAGTAGGACGGAGGGGCGGCGGCCTTAGCGTTCGCCCAGGTCGTCGAAGGTGGTTTGCAGCAGGGCGCGACTCAGGCTGTCGCGGCGGGCCGATGCGGCCGGTTCGGCCTTTACGGTGCGTCCCGACGACAGGTCGCTTATGGTATATCCGGTACTGTCTATCCATCCGAAACCGTTGCCGAAGGTAAACTGTGCCGAGGGGTAACGGTAGGACGCGCTCGTGATGTCGCGGCTGAAGCGGAAAGCGTCGTGGGGCAGGCCCATTTGTCCCAACAGGGTGGCGGCCAGGTCTGTCTGGTTGCATAGTTTGTCGATGCGCCCGGTGCGGGCCAGTGCGCCGCCGAGCCACAACATCGGAATCTGGAAGCGGCGTTTGTCGGCCGTCGTGAGGGTGTGGGGATAGGCAATGGCGTGGTCGGGCAGGCAGACGATGAGCAGGTCTTTCCAGAAAGGCTCTTTCTTCATTCTGTCTACAAAGCGGCCCAGGCAGTCGTCCAGATAGGCCATGGCATTGCCTTTTTCGTCGTTGCGGATGCGGTCGTAGGGTACGGTCCAGGGTTCGTGGCTGGCCAGTGTCAGGAACGTGGTGTGCCAGGGTTGCGCCTGTCCGCTGCGGCGGCCCAGTTCGTCGGCCAGGTAGTCGAACATGATACGGT
>CATXZX010000319.1 GCA_958404085.1 uncultured Prevotellaceae bacterium
ACCCGATAACTTGTTGCTGGACGAACCGACGAATGACTTGGACCTGGAAACAGTAGAATGGTTGGAAGAATATTTGGGTAATTTTGAACATACGGTGCTTGTGGTCAGTCACGACCGCCACTTCTTGGATTCGGTATGTACACATACGGTCGATATCGACTTTGGCAAGGTTACGTTGTTTTCGGGTAATTACAGTTTTTGGTATGAATCCAGTCAGTTGGCTTTGCGACAGGCTCAGAACCAAAAGATAAAAGCAGAAGAGAAAAAGAAAGAACTGGAGGAGTTTATTCGTCGTTTTTCTGCCAATGTGGCGAAGAGCCGCCAGACAACGAGTCGTAAAAAGATGCTTGAGAAACTGAATGTCGAGGATATTAAGCCTTCGACTCGCAAGTATCCTGGAATTATTTTCCAGATGGAACGTGAACCGGGTAATCAGATCTTGGAAGTAAAAGACCTGAAGGCTTGTACGGACGATGGCACGGTGCTTTTCCAGAACGTGAATTTTACGGTAGAAAAAGGTGAAAAGATTGTGTTTCTGAGCCGTAATCCGCGGGCTATGACGGCTTTGTTTGAGATTCTGAACTCGAACAGGGTAGCGGATGCCGGAACTTTCAATTGGGGTGTGACGATTACGACAGCTTATTTACCGCTGGATAATACTTCGTTCTTTGATTGCGAACTGAATATGCTGGATTGGCTGAGCCAGTTCGGTGAGGGAAACGAGGTTTATTTCAAGGCTTTTCTGGGGAGAATGCTTTTTTCGGGAGAAGATATTCTGAAGAAGGTAAAAGTTCTTTCCGGTGGCGAAAAAATGCGTTGTATGATAGCCCGGATGCAGTTGCGTAATGCTAACTGTCTGATATTGGATACGCCTACGAACCATTTGGATATGGAAAGTATCCAGGCGTTTAATAATAATCTGAAATTGTATAAAGGAAATATCTTGTTCTCGAGCCATGACCATGAGTTTATAGAAACTGTTGCGAATCGTATTATCGAACTGACTCCTAATGGTACCATTGACAAACTGATGAACTATGAGGATTATATCCGGGATGAGCGGATAAAAGAGCTTAAAGAGAATTTGTACGGGAATAGATAACTTTGGTATGATATTTGTTGTTTTGGAATAAACAAAATAGATAACAAAATGGAGACGAAAAAGGATACTGAAATAAACGAAGGAACGACTATGTCGGACGAGTTGCAAGATGCAACGAATATAGAGGAAAAAACATCAGAAACCCCGCAAGGTGATGCCGTTCATGCTGAAGAAGGTGAGGACACGGTGGATTTGCTGACCGAGGCGAACGAAAAAATCGCTCAGTTGGAAGATAAATATTTGCGCCAGGTCGCTGAATTTGACAATTATCGTAAACGCACCATGAAGGAAAAGGCCGAACTGATTCTGAATGGTGGCGAAAAGACGATAACAATCTTGTTGCCTGTATTGGATGACATGGAACGTGCATTGAAGAATATGGACACGACAGATGATGTAGAGGCGCTTAAAGAAGGTTTGATGCTGATTTTTCAGAAAATGAATAAGGTATTGGCTACTGAGGGCCTAAAAAAAATAGAGACGGAGAATGTAGCGTTCAATACCGATTATCATGAGGCGATAGCATTGATTCCAGCTCCGTCTGACGACAAGAAAGGAATGATAATTGATTGTGTTCAGACGGGGTATATGCTGAATGAGAAAGTAATTCGTCATGCTAAAGTAGCGGTAGGACAGTAAAAACCAGTAGAAAACCATGGCGGCGAAAGATTATTACGAAATATTGGGCGTAGACAAGTCGGCTACTGCTGATGAGATAAAAAAGGCTTATAAGAAAAAGGCGATTCAGTATCATCCGGACCGGAATCCGGGAGACAAGGAGGCCGAAGAAAAGTTTAAAGAAGCTGCGGAGGCATACGATGTACTTCGCGATCCTGACAAACGCGCACGTTACGACCAGTTCGGGCCTGAGGGTGTCAATGCGAGTGGATTCGGAGGTTTCGGCGGACAAGGAATGAATATGGATGACATATTCAATCTGTTCGGTGATATCTTCGGTGGACGTCAGGGAGGCGGTTTCGGTGGTTTTGGTTTTGACGGAGGCCGTTCTCAGCGTATGCAGCAATATAAAGGTGGCGACTTGCGTCTGAAAGTTAGGCTTACATTGCAGGAAATCAGCACCGGAGTCACCAAGAAGTTTAAGATAAAGAAAAATGTAACTTGTACCGAATGCCATGGCTCGGGTAGCGAAGTGCCCGGAGATACGGAAACGTGTTCAACGTGTCACGGAAGTGGTTATGTGTTGCATACGCAGAACAGCATCTTCGGCATGGTTCAGACCCAGAATGTGTGTCCGAAGTGTGGCGGCGAAGGCAAGGTTATCAAGAATAAGTGCAAGCATTGCCACGGCGAAGGCACTGTTATGGGAGAAGAGATCGTTGAAATATCCATTCCCGCAGGTGTGTCAGAAGGCATGATTGTGAATGTTCCGGGAAAGGGACATGCCGGAAAACACAATGGTATTCCGGGAGATATTCAGGTCTTTATTGAAGAAGAAGAAAACGAGAATTTTATTCGCGAGGACAACAATATTATTTACAACCTGCTACTTTCTGTCTCGCAAGCCGTTTTGGGTGATACGATCGAGATACCTACTTTGGACGGAAAGGCACGGATTAAGATCGAACCCGGCACTCAGCCAGGAAAAGTCCTGAGATTGCGTGGAAAAGGCCTTCCTGCGGTGAAAGGCTACGGCTATGGAACGGGAGATTTGGTGGTAAATATCAGTGTATACATTCCCGAAACATTGACCAAACAGGAGCGTGAGATGTTCGAGTCTATGAAAAATAGCGATAGTCTTCAACCCAATGCGTCGGTGAAGGAAAGTATATTCAAAAAGTTCCGTTCTTATTTTGAGTAAGTCGATGAATTACGAGGATACGATACGATACTTATATAATAGTGCCCCCCTGTTTCAGCATATCGGGGGGCAGGCTTATAAAGAAGGCTTACAGACGACGCATATCTTGGATGCTCATTTCGGACATCGCCATGAACATTTCAAAACCATCCACGTTGCCGGCACGAACGGCAAAGGTTCTTGCGCACATACGATAGCTGCCGTCTTGCAGTCGGCCGGTTATCGTGTCGGCCTGTATACGTCTCCTCATCTTCTTGATTTCCGGGAACGGATTCGGGTCAATGGAGAACAAATACCGCAGCAGTATGTGGTAGAATTTGTGGGGACGGAAAAATCTTTTTTTGAACCATTGCATCCTTCTTTCTTTGAAATTACAACGGCCATGGCGTTTAAGTTCTTTA
>CATXZX010000320.1 GCA_958404085.1 uncultured Prevotellaceae bacterium
ATAGGTGCCAGCCCTAATTTTAGCTGCGATCAAAAACTTTTATCGGACAGCAATAGTTTTTTTACTATTTCTGTTTTATCGGTATACAAAAAAACAGCACACAAACCCATAAATCAAAAGGTTTTGTGTGCTATAATCGAGATTGTACGTTTCTTGTCAAAAAAATCAGCGATAGTTATAATACCACCAGTATGTTTCACCAAAAGAACGTCTCAATAAGTTTTCTTTAGCGACAGGAGGCAAATTACTCTTCTGCATTTTCAGAAATTCCTCATAATTGGTGTTCATAACTTCATCTTCATTCCATATTATCTGAGGATTGAATGTTGTACGCATGTATAACACTAACGCTTCCCGATAGTGCTTGGGGACAGAATCCAAATTTTTCATATCCTCTTTGTAGAATTTAGAGAATTCTTGGGCAAAACGTTCCAAATGCTTATCGAGCAGAAGAGCGCACAGCCAGTAATCGCGCACAGCCACGCTATCCGTCCAACAGGTATCACGAGACATTGTTTCCTGTAAATAATTTATTACTGAAACCGTAGATTCATAAGGTAATGAATCTATTTTCGCTGTAAGATTTATAGGATTATACAACATTGAAACAGAATCGGAAGCTGGAATAAGTAATTCCTTTGACTCACCACACAATGGATATTCAAACAATTTACTCCCCATTTCTCCATAACTATTCAATGCGGATGCACGCAATGCTGTCATCCGTAAATTTGTTTGCAGAAATTTGTCAGCTACACCCAACACTTTACCCGCGTCGTCATTCAATAAACAACGCTGCATGCGCAACTCATAATGTATCTTATCATTGGTATTACTCATTGCTCCGGTAAAACCACATACAATTGTCAGAATCAATAAATTCTGCATCAATAATTGTACGGTATTCGTTTGCACGCTTTCTTCGTTTGAGCGCAGTCCAAATAGGGCCCACAGCATAAAAAGAAGAAAAAGGACAATACAAAAAATGATGATACCCCAATTGAATACCAATAAATTGGTTAAAAATACCAGAAGAAGAGCGGCAGGCAGAAAAGAAAGAGAATATAAACCCAACGGGATTGCGGTTATTCGCACTACTCCTATCTGCAACACAAAACAGATAAACAATATTACAACTGTTCCACACGGTACGGAATAACTCGTAACACCATGGGACAAGACATGTTGGGTAAGCGCCAGCATGTCTCCTTGCATTACGTATAGAAATACAAAAGCGAATACCGCAAACAAAAGATCGCAAAATCTTTTAATCCACCACGACTGATTTATATCCAACATTGTATATACAACACTGATTAATGCCGTTTTAGTACTACCGCCGAACGAGCTGGGATATACAATTTCAACCAGCCCTTACCGTCCTCTTTCAATAGGGAGTCGAAAATTGTCAAATGCTCTACCGCATCGTCAGACAAACCATTTCCTCCAAAATCCACAGCATCCGTATTCAACACAACATCATAGCTCCCTTCCGGTACCATAAAACCGTAATCGGCAAAACTATGGACCGGATTAAAATTGAAGACAAACAACAAATCACCGCGCATATAGGCCAAGATCTGATCACCGTCGTTATGCCAAATTTCGATAATGGGAAGTTGCTGAAAGCGTCTCACAGATTTAATAAGATGAATCATCTTTCTGTCAAAATCGCCTAAATAGTGATAACACAACTCTTTATTGTCGACTAAATTCCATTGGCGACGAGCATATTTATGACTCCAGTTATTTCCTTCGCGCGGAAAATCAATCCATTCAGGATGTCCGAACTCGTTACCCATAAAGTTTAGATAACCACCGTTTATCGTCGTAGCTGTCAGCAAACGAATCATCTTATGCAAAGCAATGCCCCTATGTACAGTCTCGTTCTCATCTCCTTTTTTGAAATGCCAATACATGTCTGCATCAATCAGGCGGAATATGATAGTCTTATCTCCGACCAAGGCTTGATCGTGGCTTTCACAATAAGAAATGTTATGCTCATCTTTCCGACGATTCGTTACTTCCCAGAACATACTGCTGGGCTTCCAGTCCTCATCCTTCAGTTCTTTTATGACTTTTATCCAATAATCGGGAACATTCATAGCCATTCGATAGTCAAAGCCAATACCTCCTTTCTTAAAAGGTGCCGCCAAACCTGGCATACCTGATACTTCTTCGGCAATTGTGATGGCAGACGGATTAACTTCATGAATAAGCTCATTGGCCAAAGTCAGGTAACAGATCGCTTCATCATCCTGTCCTCCATTGAAATAATCGTCATATCCGCAAAAAGCCTCTCCCAGTCCATGGCTATAATAAAGCATGGAAGTAACTCCGTCAAAGCGGAATCCATCAAAATGATACTCCTCCATCCAATACTTACAATTCGACAGCAGGAAGTGAATGACTTCGTTCTTACCATAATCAAAACATAGGCTATCCCATGCCGGATGCTCACGACGTGCCCCACCATAGAAATACTGACATGGATCGCCCGCCAAATTTCCCAAGCCTTCAATTTCATTCTTGACGGCGTGGCTCTGAACCAAATCCATAATAACAGCTATACCATTACGGTGAGCGTCATCTATCAAATGCTTTAAATCTTCAGGTGTTCCATAACGACTGGATGCTGCAAAAAAACTCGATACATGATAACCGAAACTACCGTAATAGGGATGTTCCTGTATAGCCATTATCTGCAAGCAATTATAACCTTCCGCAACCACTCTCGGCAACACATTTATCCGAAACTCCTCGTACGTACCGACTTTTTCAGCATCAACGCCCATACCTATATGACACTCATATATTAGCAGCGGATTTTTATTAATCCTAAACTTCTTTTTCCGGAACACATAAGGAACCGGCGGTTCCCAGACCTGGGCACTGAATATCTTTGTATTCTCATCCTGAACGACACGTTGAACCCAAGCCGGAATACGTTCACCACTTCCGCCATCCCAATAGACCTTCATCTTATAAAGGTCTCCGTGTTTGATCTTATTTATAGGCAGACATAGTTCCCAGTCACCCGTATTTGCCAAACGCTGCAAACGGAATTCCTCACTCTCCGCCCAGTTGTTAAAATCGCCGACTAAATATATTTTTACGGCATTCGGAGCCCATTCGCGGAATACCCAATGCGACGTTTCCTTATGCAGACCGTAATACATATACCCACAGGCAAAACTTGAAAGAGAACCGCAGTTCTTAATCAAGTCATGTTTCTTATCAAGCGCATACTGATGACGCGCTTCTATGATACCTTCATAAGGTTTTAACCATGAGTCACCTTTTACCAATGCCAACGACG
>CATXZX010000321.1 GCA_958404085.1 uncultured Prevotellaceae bacterium
GCACGTCCGCCTTCCTGGGCTTCGTCAAGCATGTAGTAGAGCATTGTGGCGTCGCCTGCCAGTTCCTGAATGCCGGCCTGGCCGTCCAGTTCGGCATTCAGGCCAGCTTTTATCATGCGCAGGGCCAGCGGAGAATGTTCCATCATCTTTTGTGCCCATTCGACGACCGTGTCCTCGAGCTTTTCAAAGGGTACAACACAATTGACCATACCCATTTTTTCGGCTTCGGAGGCAGAATACTGGCGGCAGAGGAACCAAATCTCGCGTGCCTTTTTTTGTCCGACGATTCGGGCTAAGTAGGACGCACCGAATCCGGCATCAAATGAACCAACCTTAGGCCCCGTTTGTCCGAAAATGGCGTTCTCGCTGGCTATCGTCAGGTCGCACATGAGGTGCAGCACGTGCCCACCGCCGATTGCGTAGCCATTGACCATGGCAATAACCGGTTTGGGAAGGGAACGGATTTGTTTTTGGACATCGAGAACGTTCAATCGGGGTACTCCGTCGTTTCCGACGTAACCTCCACGTCCTTTTACATGCATATCGCCTCCGGAGCAAAAGGCTTTGTCGCCAGCTCCGGTAAGGACAACAATCCGTATGTCGGACGATTCTCTGCAACGACGTAGGGCATCGCTGATTTCGTGTACGGTCAGGGGAGTAAAAGCGTTGCGATAGCGCGGCCGGTTGATGGTAATACGCGCGATTCCGTCGAATTCATCGAACAGAATTTCTTCATATTCGTGTATCGTTTTCCAAATTCTATTGTTCATGTGTTATTTGTTTGGGGTTATTCTTATTCTTCGAGTACATCTATTTCCAGCAGGGTCGGTTTTGCGTGTTCTTTTTCAATCCATTGAGGTATGACAACCGATAAATCTTTAAAATTATTTGCGTGATAATAGTCTAATCCATAAGTTTTTTGCAACGTTTTCTGCATTCGTCAGGTGAGATGCGGCTATAAGTTCTTTCTTTGCCGGACTTTGGTTCAGTCCTGCGATGTTGTCAAAGATCTTGCCACCTCCGTTGTTTAGCAAAAGGATTCTGAGATTGTTTCCCAGGTTATTGTGCCATAATCCGTTGATGTCGTAGAAAAAGCTCAGGTCGCCGATGATGCAGACAGAAAGGTTTTTCGGATTGCCTGCTGCGTAGCCTGCTGCAGTAGAGAGAGAACCCTCGATGCCGTTTGTGCCACGGTTGCAATACACTTTGCAGCGGCAATTCTGAAGGGGGAGTACGTTGGCGTACCGAACGGCACTGCTATTTGCAAAATGCAGGGAGATATTTTCGTTTAGCAGGGAGGTAAGACGAAATACAACGTTCCGACTGTTGAAGATTTCGGGTTCTGTGGGTTTGCGTAGTTCCCGGTATACATTGTCCATTTGTTCTTTGATCTTGACAACGGCAGCATTGCCGCTCTTCTCGGATTGGTAGGATGCCAGTTGTCGGAAGAATAACAACGGACAGGCTTTGACAAAATCCGTCAGCCGGCAAAATGTATCGGTCAAGAATTGTTCGTCTTCGGTTATGCGTATAACCTGACAATGGGAGTTGGACCGGATTTGTTTTTTGATGTTTTTGCCTACCAACATTCCGCCGATGTGGATGATTAAATCGGGGCTAAATTCGATGGAATCGCCTTTTTCTTCCATGACCCACGCCCTGTAACCGTATGGTGTGTTCGAGATCTGTTCTGGGAGGATGAGAATACGGTTTTGCGCTTCGATACGGCGGAGGGCGTCAAGGTCGAACGGAGGCATTTGCCCGATGACAAGGACCGGCATCTTTGCCCGACTGATTTTTTCCAGTATCTCGTTGGGGACATGTTGCTGGAGCTGGTGATACCGGATGGCTCTTTCGTCAGGAAGGCACTCGGTATGGAAGGTAAACAAGGGCTCAGAAATCGGAATATTGAGGTGTACGGGACCTGAAGATCCGAAAGTAAGAGTATTTAATCCTTCGTTTATGAGTCTGTTACACCACCATTCTTCATCTTTTGATTTAGGTTCGGGTAATTGAAGACTCTTTTTGGTAAATCGTGCTAAGGCCCCGTATTGTGGCAGCGTTTGTCCGTCCTGTTGGTCAATCCAGCAAGGAGGACGGTCGGCCGATAGGATGAGGATGGGGATGTGTTGGTAGAAGGCTTCGGCAACGGCTGGAAGTGTATTGAGCAAGGCTGTTCCGGAGGTGACACAAACTGCTACTGGTCGCTTTTTGGCGAGAGAAAGTCCCAAAGCGAAAAATGCCGCGCTGCGTTCGTCGGTTACGGGATAACAAGCTATTTGGGGACATGTGTGGAAGTTGTGTACAAGCACGCCGTTGCGGGATCCTGGACATACGACTACATCTGTCACTTCGTGGACAATCATTAAACTTGTTAACTGATTGATATTTAGCTTATCGCAGAACATGTGTTTAATCTTTAGTCAAGAGGTTCAGCATTGTATTCATTTTGTACGCGGTTTCTTTCCATTCGGAATGAACCTTGCTTTCGGGGAGTAGTCCGCCGCCCGCATAAAGGCTGTAAGATGACGGATTTATCTGCATACAGCGCAGCGAGACGTAGAGTGAGGTTGATTCCGGAGAACAATAGCCGGCATATCCTGCGTAGTAGTCGCGTTTGTTTTGTTCATATCGGTCGATGAAGAGTTTGGTTTCCGCCTGCGGATAGCCGCATACGGCTGGGGTGGGATGAAGGGATTCCAGAATCTCGCCGAGGTGGATGCCCGTTTTGGGCGCAAACTCAATTTTTGAACATAGATGCATGACGTCGGCTGCACGAATGGCTTTGGGAGGATTTTCTTTGACGAAATCGCACAAGGAACTCAGTTTTTCCTTGATATAGTGGACCACTAAGGCTTGTTCTTCGCGGTTTTTGTGATTCCAATTGCCTAATTCATAGTCCGTATTGTAGCCTTCGGCCGGAACTGTTCCGGCCAAAGCCATTGTATTCCATTGTCCGTTTTGGTTGGAAACAAGTAATTCAGGAGTTGCTGTCAGCCATGTACCGGTCTGTTTGCTGTTGTATAGTGCGACGAATTGTCGCGGATAGCGTTGGGCTGCGCGGATAAACAATCCGATGGGGTAAGGAGTATCGACGGCACTCATCTCTAAACGTCGTGACAGGACGATTTTCCTGAATTGTCCTGTGGAAAGCGGTCTCATAAAACGGCGAAAATCGTGACAATAGGTTTCATAGCCTGAGTCGGGAGTTGCGTATGCGATGCGGTCGGGGCAATTTATTGCGTCATCCGGTATCTGAAATTGATAATGTTCGTCTTGACGGATTGCGACGATGGGACATTCG
>CATXZX010000322.1 GCA_958404085.1 uncultured Prevotellaceae bacterium
CGAAAACGGTGCGAGCATCGGCGAACACTGCCTGCTCTATCCGGGCGTATCCGTCTATCACGACTGCCGCGTAGGCAACCGCGTGATCCTTCATTCGGGCTGCGTGATAGGAGCTGACGGCTTCGGCTTTGCCCCCACAGCCGAAGGGTACGAAAAGATACCGCAAATCGGCATTGTCACCGTCGAAGACGATGTGGAAATCGGGGCAAATACCTGCGTAGACCGCTCCACCATGGGATCTACCTACGTACGGCGCGGCGTAAAACTCGACAACCTGGTACAGATAGCCCACAACGTCGACGTGGGCAGCCATACCGTCATGTCGGCACAGGTAGGCGTGGCCGGTTCGACGAAGATCGGCCAATGGTGCATGTTCGGAGGCCAGGTGGGCATAGCCGGACATGCCGTCATCGGCGACAAAGTCTATTCGGGCGCACAGGCCGGCATCGCCGGAAGCATCCGCAAAGGCAACGCAACCGTACAGGGTTCTCCGGCCATAGACAGCAAGAACTTTGCGCGCTCGAGCGTGGTATTCAAGAAACTGCCCGACATGTACAAAGAACTGGAAGAACTGAAAAAAGAAATCAAAGAACTCAAAAAACAACTTAACGATACCTCATGCTGAAGCAAAAGACTTTGAAAGGAAGTTTCTCCTTGTTCGGAAAAGGACTGCACACGGGACTCAGTCTGACCGTCACGTTCAATCCGGCACCGGAGAATCACGGATACAAGATACAGCGCATCGACCTGGAGGGCGAACCCATCATCGAAGCCATTGCCGAAAATGTCGTGGAAACAGCACGTGGAACGGTTCTGGCCAAGAAAGACGTCCGTTGCTCTACCGTCGAACACGGGCTGGCAGCCCTCTATGCACTGGGCATCGACAACTGCCTGATTCAGGTCAACGGTCCTGAATTCCCCATATTGGACGGCAGCGCGATTCCCTACGTGGAAAACATCCGAAAGGTGGGAGTCGTCGAACAGAACGCCCCGAAAGACTTTTATATCATCAAGAAAAAAATAGAAGTCAAAGACGAGGAAACCGGTTCCTCCATCATCATCCTGCCCGACGAGCAGTTCAGCATTACGACCATGATTTCCTATAATTCGAAATGGTTCTCGAGCCAGTTCGCAACACTGGACAACATGGAAGACTTTGCCGACGAGGTGGCCTCGGCACGTACCTTTGTATTCGTGCGCGAGATCGAACCGCTCCTGAAGGCCGGTTACATCAAAGGAGGCGACCTGGACAACGCCATCGTCATCTACGAAGAGGAAATATCGCAGGAGCGCTTCGACCAACTGGCCGACTTCATGAAAGTAGAACGGCGCGACGCCACCCAACTGGGCTTCCTCAACAACAAACCGCTGGTATGGAACAACGAACCGGCCCGCCACAAACTCTTGGACATCGTCGGCGACATGGCCCTCATAGGCCGCCCCATCAAGGGACGCATCATCGCCACACGGCCGGGACATACCATAAACAACAAGTTCGCACGCCAGATGCGCCGCGAAATCCGCGCACACGAAATACAGGCCCCCGTCTACGACTGCAACGAAGCGCCGCTGATGGATGTCAACCGTATTCGCGAACTGCTGCCGCACAGATACCCCATGCAACTGGTGGACAAAGTCATCGCCATGGGACCTACCTCCATCGTGGCTGTCAAGAACGTTACAAGCAACGAGCCGTTCTTCGTGGGACACTTCCCGCAAGAGCCCGTCATGCCCGGCGTACTGCTGATAGAGGCCATGGCGCAAGCCGGCGGCCTACTGGTCCTGAACTCGGTGGAAGAGCCCGAAAGATGGAGCACCTACTTCCTGAAAATCGACGACGTAAAATTCCGTCAGAAGGTTGTTCCGGGCGATACGCTCATCTTCAAAGTGGAACTGCTGGCCCCCATCCGCCACGGTATCTCGTCGATGAAAGGATTCGTGTTCGTAGGCGAGAAAATCGTGAGCGAGGCATCGTTTACGGCGCAAATCGTCAAAAATAAATAAACAGACTACTAAAATCATACACCTATTCCACAATGAGTAAAATCAGCCCCCTGGCATACATCGATCCGGAAGCGGTCATTGGTGAGAACTGCGAAATCGGTCCGTTCTGCTTTGTCGACAAAAATGTCGTAATCGGAGACAACAACATCCTCATGAACAACGTAACCATCCTGTACGGAGCGCGCATAGGGAACGGGAATACATTTTTCCCGGGTGCCGTCATCAGTGCCATCCCGCAGGATTTGAAATTCCGAGGAGAGGAAACGACTACCGTCATCGGCGACAACAATAAAATCCGAGAACACGTCACCATCAACCGCGGAACCGCCGCAAAAGGAAAGACCGTCGTGGGAAACAACAACCTGCTCATGGAAAATGCACACGTGGCTCACGATGTCATCATGGGGAACGATTGCATTGTCGGAAACTCCACGAAAATCGCCGGGGAGGTCACGATTGACGACTACGCCACCATCAGCGCAGCAGTACTCATGCACCAATTCTGCCACATAGGCAGCTACGTGATGATAGGCGGCGGAACGCGTTTCGCACAAGACATCCCGCCCTACGTCATGGCCGCCCGCGAACCCGTTTCCTACTGCGGACTGAACATTGTCGGGCTGCGCCGCCGCGGATTCAGCAAAGAAACCATCGACATCATCCACGAAACTTACCGCATCCTCTACCAGCGTGGAAAACTGCACGAAGAATGTCTGGCCCAGATACGTGCCGAAATTCCGCCCTGCAAAGAAAAAGACTACATCCTGTCTTTTGTAGAGAACTCGGCGCGGGGTATCATCAAATAACAGCCAACCATTCACACGATGCTATACAGAATAACCATCATATCGGACGAAGAAGAAGACTTCTTGCGCGAGATAACTATCGACGCCAATGCTACTTTTCTCGACCTGCACAATGCCATTCTCGACGCATGCGGATATAAAGACGACCAAATTACCAGTTTTTTCATGTGCGACGAAGATTGGGAACAAAAGACACAGATCACACGCGAAGACATGGGCTTCGGCCCCTCGGACGAGGACATCTACGTGATGGCCGATACGCCGTTGAGCGACATGCTTGAAGAAGAAAGACAACACCTGGTCTACGTGTTCGACCCCATGGCCGACCGTGTCTTCTACATGGAGCTACGCGAAATCATCACCGGAAAGCACCTCGACAAGCCGGTGTGCAGCAAAAAACGGGGCAATCCGCCCGTTCAACTCGAAGGCTTCGACTTCGGCCCGGCCAAAACGCCCAAGATAGCGGCAAACAAAGAGCTGGACG
>CATXZX010000323.1 GCA_958404085.1 uncultured Prevotellaceae bacterium
GCACGCGATACGGCCGAAATCAACAGTTTGATAAACAGCGAAGTCGCTAAAAAGGTAACTCACGGGCCATTTGCGATACGAAAATCGATAGGCCGCCCGTAATGACGAAGAACAGCGGCATCAGGAAAAAAACGGCAGTGTAGTCCGTCAGTACCCGGAAAGGGCTTCGCGGGTGTTTCACCTGCCATATCTGGTTGAACGTCTGTTCGATGTTGCTTGTAAGGGAGATTAATGTCCAGAATAGCAGGATGATTCCTGCGCCGATGAAGATGCCGCTTCGTGTATGGACCAGGTATGAATTGACAAAGCCGATAATGTCATTGGTAATCTGTGGCTCGGCTCTGAAATTCTTCCTGATTTCTTCTTCGATGAGTTTGTTGAATCCGAATCCGCGCGAAATGGCAAATACGATGGCCAGGATGGGGATGGTGGCCAGTAGCGTGGCATAGGTCAGGCCCGCGGCCCGGAAATAAAGTTCTTGTTTGAAAAAATATTCTGTGGTCAGAATCGTGCGTTTCAGCGTTCCGTATGCGTACATCCGCCATTTTCCGACCTCGTCGGCCCGGATCCGCCAAAGTCCTTCATTGAAAAAATATGTCAGTCGGTTCAGTCTCATACCTGCAAAGATACGTTTTTCGGCCTGAATTCGCAATATTTTGGCGGGACAGGTTTGCTTGGCGTCGGAGGGGGCCGCCTGGAAAAACAAGCAGGCCGCTGATTGAAAAAAACGCCGTGCTATTTTGAAAAAGCAGGCTCGTCTGTAAAAATAAGATGTTTCGGATTCAAAATAAAAAAACAATAGCCGGCCTGTAAGCCGGGTTCTGTACTTGCCGCTACGGGCCAGTGCCTGCCATTTATCCACATCCGCCGTCGCCGACGGACTCTATCGTTCTACCCTCCGGTGTATAATCGGACGGGCCGCCCTCGAACACCGGTTTACTTGAACTTTCAACATCCAATGCGCACAGCCCGTACATCGCTATACGGCTGGTGGGCTCTTACCCCGCCTTCTCACCCTTACCCGTAACCGGGCGGTTGTTTTCTTCTGCGCTGATTCACCCTCGCGGGCGACTTCCCGTTAAGAAGTGGATTGCCCTTTGTTGCCCGGACTTTCCTCTTGCACGTTCTGGCGTGCCAGCGGCAGACCGGCCGACTATTGTTTTCGGGGGCAAAGGTACGAAAAATGTAAAAAAGAATGTATGCTTTGTATTGAAAACTCGTTGGTTCTCATCTTTTAGGGGTATTCCCGTTTTTTTTCGGTGTCCGGTTCTTTGTTTCGCAGTTTTTCGACGGGAAGGGATGGACTGTCTTAATTTTTATGTATTTTTGTCGGAGTAAAGCGTATTGTGTCTGTATGGCGGAATGCGCGACAGATAGCAGGTTATGACAGATTTGATTAAGTTTTTCGAGAACGACCGTTTTGCCCGGAATGCCGGCGTCGAGTTGCTGATGTTGGAAGACGGGCATGCCCGGGCGCGTATGAGGGTGACGCCGGCCCACCTCAATGCCGGAGGCGTGTGCCAGGGAGGCGCGTTGTTTACGCTGGCCGATCTGGCCTTTGCGGCAGTTGCCAACAGCCATCGGCAGCTGACGTTTTCCATTGTATCGAATGTGACGTTTTTGCGTTCGGTTTCGTCCGGCTACGTGTATGCCGATGCCGTAGAGACCTTCGCCCATCATCGTATACCGTTTATAGAAATACGCCTGACGGACGAAGCCGGTAACTTGGTGGCTGTAATGACTGCATCCGGCTATCGGAAGGATATATCGTTGCCTGCCGGCAAATGATACGACGAAGCGAGTATTCAATATTTATAATAAGAAGGAAAATGAAATTTGAACAGTTGAAAAAAACACTACGGGTCGGTGCTTTGACACTGGCTTTGTGCGCCCCTTGGTCGGGCGTGTATGCGCAGGAAGGCTATGAGCCGTCGCCTGAAAACTTGAAGGCGAGGGCCGAATTCGCGGACAGCCGCTTCGGCATCTTCCTGCATTGGGGCATTTACAGTATGTTTGCGCAGGGTGAGTGGTATTTGCATAATGCCAACCTGGACCGCAATGAATATGCAAAGGCTGCTTCGGGCTTCTATCCGGCCCGTTTCGATGCGAAGGCCTGGGTCACGGCCATTAAGAATGCCGGCGCCAAGTATATTTGCTTTACGACGCGCCATCACGACAGTTTCTCGATGTGGGACACCCAACAGTCTGATTACAACATCGTGGATGCCACGCCTTATGGCAAGGATATTCTGAAACAACTGGCCGACGAATGCCATCGCCAGGGTATAAAGTTGCATCTTTATTATTCGCATCTGGACTGGATGCGCGAGGATTATCCGCAGGGACGTACCGGGCATGGAACCGGTCGTGACCCCAAGAAGGCCAACTGGCCCGCTTATTATGATTTTATGAACAAGCAGTTGACAGAATTGCTGACCAACTACGGACAGATCGGTGCTATCTGGTTCGATGGCTGGTGGGATCATGATAAGGATCAGGTTCCTTTTGACTGGCAGCTGGGCAAACAATATTCTTTGATCCATCGTTTGCAGCCTTCGTGCCTCGTCGGTAACAACCATCATCAGACTCCTTTCCCCGGGGAGGATATCCAGATATTCGAACGTGACCTGCCCGGTGAAAACAAAGCCGGACTTTCCGGACAGAGTGTGAGCCGGTTGCCCTTGGAAACCTGCCAGACGATGAACGGTATGTGGGGATATAAAGTAGTGGACCAGAATTATAAATCGACGGCTACGTTGGTGCAATATCTGGTGAGTGCCGCAGGAAAAGGTGCGAACCTGTTGCTCAACATCGGTCCGCAGCCGAACGGCGAACTGCCTGCCGCTGCGCTCGACCGCCTGAAGGGAATGGGCGAATGGTTGCAGCAGTACGGAGAAACAATCTACGGTACGACGGCCGGCGATATTCCGGTGCAGCCGTGGGGCGTCACGACGCGTAAGGGAAACCGTCTGTTCGTTCACGTCATGAAGGCCGATACGACGGAGTTGCTTCTTCCGTTGACGTGCAAGGTGAAAGAAGTGTTTACCTATGCCGATAAAAAGCCGCTGAAGGTCAAGAAAACGAAAGAAGGTGTCGTTCTGCCGCTTCCGGCCGGCTTGAAAGATGTGGATTACGTGGTGGAAATGGTTACGAAATAAGGAAGTAAGGACATGAAACCCTATGTTCTGGAAGTTTGTGCCGGCGATGTGCAAAGCGTCGAGGCTGCGCGTCGGGGCGGAGCGGTACGTGTGGAATTGTGTGCCGCGTTGGCTGAGGGAGGCGTGACCCCT